>NZ_JAUPTE010000148.1:0-4761 GCF_036701705.1 Microcoleus sp. w1-18aA5
TAATTATGAAATGGAACCGAAAGATCAAAAACAAAGGTAACTTAGTTAATGCAGTTTAGATGTCGAACAGCTTACAACATTAGACTCTGGATAAAGTTGGTATGCCGTTGTTTTATTTTATCCAGAGTGATGAAAGAGCGTTAGTCTGTTTTTTTGGGCTACTTGCTGTGGAATCGCCTGATATTGCTTTATCGCTGGTGGGTGGGAGAGTTATGCTCCGTGGGGGGAATTTTTGGGGAGTGCGATCGCGAATGGCTGTAATGATATGATGGCGAAATGGCAATCAATACTGCTCGGTTAAGCAATTTCGTGGGTATGATATGTCCGAAGAAGATATCTTTCACAATGCTGTTCGTTCAGCTTTAGAAAAAGAGCTTGACTAAAGTGCCAAATAGTTTGCTAAAATTCTCCAGAGTTAATCATTGAGAGGAAGTTTTGTGTTTGCCCTCAAACGAGCGCTCAAACTGAATAACAACGAAGCGACTTTGATGGCAAGACACGCAGGATTCCGGCGCGTAGTATTTAACTTTGGGTTAAGCTTGCGGACTCAAATGTATAGCGAGGGAAAATTCACAGACTCGAAGGTGATCAACGAAGTTAAAAAAGTTCTTACCAACTACGTCAAGAAAAAGCCTGAATTCGGCTGGATGAACCAGTTGTCTAGTCGAGTTTATCAAAATGCTTTAATTGACTTGAAAGATGCTTTTAGTAGATATCGCTCAGGAAAGGCAGGTCATCCAAAATTTGCTAGCCGTCGAGACGGTCAATCTTTTACGGTTGATTCATCTAACGGCAAAGTTTTGTTAACCGCTGGCAACACTATTAAGATTCCTACTTTGGGAACTTTTCGGCTTTTTGAGCCATTAGAGTGTAGTTTTATCTCTCAAACTTTCACGATTTCAAAACAAGGAAATCGCTGGTTCGTTTCTTTTTGCGTTGATGCAGAACGTCTCCCGGTTCAGCAGTCTGAAAGTTCTGTAGGAATTGATGTCGGCATCAAGTCATTTGCCACGCTGTCAACCCAGCAGGTTTTTGATGCGCCAAAACCGTTAAAGCAAGCGAAAACCAAGCTTGCTACTTTGCAGCGCCAAGCATCTAAACAGCTAAAAGGCTCTAAGAATCAGCGCAAAACTTACAATAAAATTAGCAGACTCCATGCAAGAATAGCTCGTATTCGCCTAGACTTTCTCCATAAGTTGACAACTTATTTAGCCCAAACTTTTAAGCTAATTAAGATTGAAGATTTAAACGTCAAAGGAATGATGGCGAATCATAAGTTAGCTGGAGCAATATCTGATCTTGGGTTTTACGAATTAAAACGGCAACTCGACTACAAGTGTCAAATGTATGGGGCTAGTTTGGTACTGGTAGACCAGTGGTTTCCTAGTACCAAAACTTGCTCGAATTGTGGCAACAAAAAAGATATGCCACTAAGCGTTCGGACTTTCGACTGTCCTGCTTGTGGCATATCTTTAGATCGGGATTTTAACGCAAGTTTGAATATTTTAAATTGGGAACCCTCGGCTTGAGGGGAATAGCCTACTTATCTTGGGATTAGCCGTCTACCCAACAGCGTAGGAAGTAAACCCTGAATTGTATCTAAAGACGACTTTAGGTAGGTTTAGGTAAGTTTTATAAAGCAGGGATGGATCATCACTCACGATCCTCTTTTTATCAAGGTAGAGGAACTTGATTTTTTTATCGACTTAGCAGGGGAGAAAATTTTAGCAGCAGAGAAAGATGGCTTCAAGATTGCTGTAGAGATTAAATCTTTTATCGGTGCATCTGATTTAGCCAGCTTTTATATAGCTTTGGGTCAATTTCTCAGCTATCGTTCTGCCCTGAGAAAGAAGCAACCCAACAGAATTTTGTATTTAGCAATAAACCAAGATGTGTATAATGATTTTTTCAGCAATCGTTTTATTCAAGAATTAATTGCAGAGCATCAGCTCAAATTACTCATTTTTGATGCTATTCAAGAGGGGATACTTTTATGGAAAGAGTAAACTACAGAGAATTAATCCAAACAATTCTGTCTCAACACTCAAGGAATGACTTGGATACTGAAACAGAAGTTCAATTACTTTTTGATACCGAACGAGAGCATTATCATGTGGTTCATTTGGGCTGGGACGAGCAAAAACGGGTTTACGGCTGTGTGATTCACGTCGATATAAAAGATGGTAAATTTTGGATTCAGAGGGATAGAACGGAAGCAGGAATAGCGAATGAGCTAGTAGCCGCCGGAGTTCCCAAGGAAGATATTGTTTTAGCTTTTAAAGCCCCTTACGTGCGTCAATTTACTGAGTTTGCAGTGGGGTAATTGGATACGGAGGATTTACATTTTCATCAAAAATAAAGTATTTAGTTTTGTCACGCGAGCGGAACTTACGCTCATAAACCGGGTTGATTTGAAAATCCTGTGTTTGGAGAGGTCGAGGAATAGCATTGGGGAAGAGATTCATAATCCGGGTTAGCTACCCCCTTTATCATCGGCAGAAAGAAAGTCACTTTCTGCGATTGCAGAAGAATCTGCGCGCTCGTTATTTTCCCTCAGCAAGATTGTCAGCTTCCCGCTATCTTGGCAACAAGCCAAGACTTCCGGCTGATAAAATATGCAAAAAGATTATAATTTCAGTTAAGAGAGTGAAAATAACCATCGCAATGATGCGAATCGAGTTAATCTAACTCTCGAAAAAACTGAAAATCTCTCTTTACATCATGTGGATGAACTGTTGCGATGTTGATCAACTCGATTGATGTCAACTGGAAAGAAGGGAAGAGCGCCTGACGGGGTGACAACAAGAGTCAGAACACAGATAGAATCAAGGACATAGCCCTCATACCCCTCTGAAAAAATGGTAGTTTGTTTCGCCTGGTTCTCATTAATGAGCGTAATAATCTCTCGACTTGCATTCCATACCAATTACCCAGTATTGACTATATAATCCTATCCAAAAACTACTAGAACGACGTATTGAGCGCCCGTATTCAACTAACCTGCCCACATATTTCGGCACTCCCATCGTCTTGATTTTTTGACCTTGAATCACAGCACAACTGTAAGCAATGGCTATCAATAATATCAAACTGCTTAAACGCCAGGGCTGTTTCATTCTAGTTGAGTAGTTGTAGGAGACCGCAATCATAATCACTCCAGACCGCAATCAGGATTTTTTCGAGACCACATTAAATGCAACTGAAGCCAAACTTCAGACCAGATTAAATGAAACACAGACCAGATTAAATGCAACCAGACCGCAATCATCCAACCGAGACCGCATTAAATGCAACTAGCTCCCTGACCTCAAACACTGAAACTCAGTCAAGCTAAAACCTTTATCTGGAAAACAATCCAGCCATCAGTACAGTCGGCCCAGAGCAGAGCGTCTCGCTGTAAGTCCAGGTTTTAGTCGAGGGTTGAAATCCGTGCGTAGCCAACGAGCATATACTCGTGCCTCTGTTTTGAGGGCGAAGTGTGAGGGAATGTTACATAACTAACTAGGGCTTGCTGAATAAGTTAAGAAAACTCGCTATCGCAATTAATGGGTGATTCAAGCTCGGCGAAACATAATTTTTTGTTGACTATAACTTGCCCAGTTATAGCTTTTAGTAATGATTAACCCGTAAACAGGTGTGATTTTTGGTTTTTGACATAAAAACACACAAAAAACCCGTCTTAACCAGGTAGAAAGGTTCATTACTAAAAAAGTAATAGCAATAGCTGTACCAGAAGTATTATCAAGTTTTGCCATCACGCGATTCAAGCTGAATCTTCGTTTACGCAAGTCCCGAACTTGCCCTCAATAGAGTTACGAATTCTCTCATCTTCCCAGGCTTGTTTCTTTGTTTCCTTACTCACAATTGCTGGTGGTCTTCCTAACGGAGGCCCACTAATTCTAATTCCTCTTTCTTTACACCAAGCTCGGTTTTCCCTTGTTCGATAAATGCGATCTGCATGGACTGATTCTGGATAGTATCCTGTGTAACTTTTAAATGCTTCTACTTGGGCTTTTAAGTCTCCTGATTCGTTAAAATTATCCCAGCTTATTCGCTCTAAAAACACATAGCCATCAAAGCAACTCGCTGACAGTTTAGCTCGCCTCTCTACTGGTTTTCCTGCTTTACCTCTAACAATGGGACGGATGTGGGGTTGGTTTAAACTTACTATTCTGTCCTCAATACTCTGTTTGTTATTTTCAAATAACCAGAGTTGTTGGCGATAGACTTCTGTGAGGACTAGCAAAGTTTTATATTGCTTTTTGGTCAGACTTTCCAGAGTCGCACCTGATTCGATTAGCTGATCAATATGAGCCAAGTTTCTTTTGATATATTGCAGTTGTTTTTTAATTGCTTGGATTTTTTTTTTCTGGTCGGTCGTCGTTGTTTGGCTACTGCTAAGTAGTCTTTTCTGGCTATTTTTCTGTAGGTTCTGGGTTTTTTCTTGATTTTTACTGTGAGAGATTTATAGAGAATGTCGATGATTTTTTCGGTATGAACTCGGGCTCGGTTTAATAGCCCTAAGTCCGTCGGATAGCTAATATCCGCTGGAGCACAGGTCGCATCTACGATTAATTTTCCTTGATTGGGTGATTCATTTTTTGCGTCCGAATCCTTTTTTTTTCGGGTTTGACTGGGATGGTTTCGCGCATTTTTTCCACCAGGCGTTCGTTCACTTTATTAAGTAGGGTTTGCTGAATAATCGCTCGCATATTGCGTGGTCTGGGTTTTCGATCGCGCGATCGAGAAAAAAGTGCAAGA
>NZ_JAUPTE010000149.1:0-4297 GCF_036701705.1 Microcoleus sp. w1-18aA5
ATTAATTATGAAATGGAACCGAAAGATCAAAAACAAAGGTAACTTAGTTAATGCAGTTTAGATGTCGAACAGCTTAGCTCCATTTGAGAGCCAAAAATGTACTGCTTAGCTAACTCTTCATCGAATAAGTCTTTTGCCCATCTGGGTTGAATGGGAATCATGAAAGTAGGGAGGTCAGCATCAATAATCTTAGCAGGCCAAAGGCGACGTTCAAGCTCTGCCATCGTTCCTATATCTTGAATTAATTCGGGAGTGTTAAGGGTGTCTGCAATTTTCATGCAGAAATTATATTCTTCCCCTATTTTTGCTAGGGTTGCCAGTTTGATAGACAGATTTGCTGCTGTTTCTGCTACAGGCGGATTTGCCTTTAAATACCCATTTTCAACTCGAACAAAAGCATCTTCTTGAATAGCTTGTATAACAATTTCATCGAGATGCTGGTCAATAAGTCTCGTAAATTGCCTGTTTTCTTTTACTGAAACTGATATGGAGTGGAAAAGTAAGTACCGTGCAAGTGCCGCTGCTAGAATACCGCGTTTAACTCGGAGCATTGTAACTTCTAATTCGTGATTTTTATGTTGACAATAGGCAATTAAAGCAAGGGGTTGATTTTCACCATCTAAAACGACATGACACTTAAATTTATCTGGATTGGCAATTATCTGGCGCAGATTTTTCTGAAAATCGGCTATTTTTTCTGCTCTATCAATCGCATAAAAACAGTTTGTTAACAGTATTTTATCAAATTTGCTATCAATTAGTTGAATGGTGAGATTCTGTATGCCGACAAACCGTACCGGTTGATATTGAGTATCTCTGCGAACATCATCCAGTTTAACAATTAAATCTGTAGGAGTCATAATTGCTAAACTAAAGTTTTCATAGACGGCATCTGCTAAAGCTAATATTTTGGGATCGCGAGTTAAAAAAATTAAGTAATCAGCAGCAATAGCTTGTGCTAATTGACGAACTAATGCTTCGTTTATTTCATCAAGATTGATACTAGAAATTAGACGATTGAGAGACTTAAATTTTGTTTCAAAAGCCTGCCGCTCGCAGTGGATTTTAGTAAAAGTCTCCCCTAACAGGCGTTTACGCTTTCGGAGATGGACATCAGAGATCGCGTTTATTGCCTTAAAAATCTCATCGGTAATACACAATTCCAAATAATCTTGTAACCAGTCAGCAAGTAGAGAGTCTGATTCCGCGCTTTCAATATCTTCATTGCCGTGCAATTCTAAGAAAATACTTGTATCAATAACAGCACAAATTTTAGACTCAAGTTGTTGTGCAGCAGCTTGAGAAAATATAGTTGGATGACCGTGATCCAACCACCAAACAGTAAGCAGTTTACCCTCCTTACTTCTTCCAGGCCGATCGTTGAGAGGAATAAAACCCAGTGTTTCCCACATTCTGTCTATTCCATAATCGCGACGGCATTTGAGTTGAATTCCATAAAAGTTCTGAGTTTTTTGGCTGAGGGAATTGACTAGCTGTTTAGTAACACCCCGGCCGCGATATGCAGGATCGACGCAGAGATGAACGATAGCAATAATGTTGCTGCGACGCACTGGTCGGTAAAGCAGATAGCCAATGCAATTTTTTTGAGAATTGAGTGCTATAAGTATCACCCGATCTCTTGCACTTTTGCGGAAAGCACCTTCTGTAAAAAAACCCAGAGTTTTTTTATTGGCATCACCTAGGGCTATAACAGTTTCTAAATGGGGGGATGTTTCGTCAATCTCTTCAATCGTCACCTGTCTTTCTTCTGTCACTTTTTTGTACCTCCTTAAGTTACCGCCATACCTCAGTTTGATCTAAATTTACTACTGAGTCAATGATTTGGGTGGCTATCTCGCCCTTACTTCCCTCTCAGTATCACATTACAAGCGGCTGGGAAAGTCGGGAGTCATAAAGTACGATCGCACCCACCATCCTTACCCACATCAAATGCCCTGCCAAACCAGTAACACTGGCAAAACCGCTAACAACTGTTCCCGGAAAATTTAAACTTGTGTCGAAACAATCTAAACGTGCTATATTCAACTCCGTAAACCCTGAACTGCGCTTTCAGGTAATGCAAATTTATAAACGAGTCAACTGAATGCTCTCTACTTTCAAGAAATTAGCTTCAATTGCAATCATCTTTGCCGCCCTAAAACTTTTACTTAATTATCCGCCTTTCAGAGAAATAGAAAATTATATCGCAAATAGAAACCCAGCAAGTGCCACCTTAGACAATGGAACTCTGCAGCAAAAATCCAGCAGCCCGCCTCCGGTACTTCCCAAAAAACCACCTGAGCAAACCTTTGATGTAGTAGTATATGGTGATGAAGTGCCGGGGATATGTGCGGCGATATGGGCGAAGAAAACTTTAGGCGCAAAGGGCAAAGTTGCGATCGTGCGATCGAACTACGGAAGAGCACCTTTGGGCGGGTTACTCACCCGCGGCGGTTTAGCTTACATCGATGTAGATAAAATCCCCGGTTGGTATCGCCAACCCTACGCCCAATGTTTTAAGGAATTCTTAGATAAAGCGGATGCGCCCGAATCTTGCTTAGACCCAAAAAGGGCAGATCAAGCTCTCAGGCAAATGCTTTCAGCAGCAAAAGTCAGAGTTATTTCCAACTCCACTCTTACTCCCCACGTCGTAGATAATAAAATCGAATATGCCGAAGTCAAAGGCAGCACATTAAGAATTAAAGCCAACTCTTTTATTGACGTAACTCAAGACGCGGAATTAGCCAGAAAAGCCGGATTATCTTATTATACAGGATATCAATCTCAGAATATAAAATCCAAAAATGAAACTTTAGCAGTCTCTGTAGTTCCGAGAATTACAGGGATAACGATGTCCGAATTCCGCAGTATAGAAGATGAAATTCTATACAATCGGCCTTTGGTAAAAAAGATTAAAGAAAGCATTATGAAATCTAAAGATCCGGCTAGTACAAAATTCTGGATGAGGAATTTCTGGAGTACGATTTATCAGCCATATACAGACGGCTACGACATCAGAAGCGTAGCCATAGGTGCAGCGTATCACATAGACAGAAAGCTGCCCTTTAGTCAAAATAAAGGATTCTTTTTTGATAAAGGCAATGTCTGCGTTTATAACAAGAATGTGCTGTCCTGGAACGGGTTTCTGTTTAAATACCAAGTTGACCAAATCATGAAGATGGAAGCTAATGGCAGAAAACCGACTCCTGAAATGATTAGAGAAATGTCATTTCTCCAATACTGGCTACAAAAGAAGTCTGGTAAAGATGTGAGAGTATTTCTTCCAGACGAGATTTATATCAGGCAAAGTTTGAACGTTCGCGATGTTGTAGATCCGCTGACGGGGCAGGAGATTATCAAAGGGGGAACAGTACCTGAAAAGTCGATCGGCAGTTTTTCCTACGATTTCGATATGCGGGGCGGAGTCAAGAATTTATCTGCGAGAATTCCGCCGCTGCCAGTCTATAATTTCGGGATAGAAAGCGCTTTGGCTAGCAAAGTCAAGAATTTAGCCATTGTAGGGCGATCGTCCGGTTATGTGGGTATGGCTGTATCCGTCGGGCGAATTGCGACGGTGAATATTTATCAAGGACAAGGTGTGGGCGTGGCCGCTGGTTTGGCTAGCAAGTTCGGCGTGCCGCTGAATTCGATTACTTCGGCTGAAACGAAAAAAACTCTTGAGACTTTAACGGGGAAAACGACGTATTTGTCGGGGAGAGATACGAGTTATGGAGTTGATTATAAGGAGGTAAAGTAATCGAGGTATAGTAGCAGTCCGTGTTGCTATACGAGGTTAAACCTGCCTACAAACTATAAACTTTTGTTTGAGTTTTAGAACAAAAAACGCAATTCCTGGAGTTTGATAGCTGTTATACCTTGCGATCTTTAATTATTGCAAGTTGTTTTACCAGTAGGACTAATGCAAAAAAACGGTTGAGCTGCAAAATCGTGGCTTTCTCCGAGAGAATACGGGTTTTGGATTAGGGATTTCTGTCAAATAAGATATTAAAAGGATTTTACCACTGAAGATGTCGAAACCTCATATTCGACGGCGCAAGATTCCCCAACTCTTAGATATCCTCTCGATCTTCGCTCTGCTGCTGCTCGTATTCTGTAATAATGTTCTGAATATCCTCTGCTGCAATATCGACTTGTTCGGACTTGGTGTAAAGGGTCAGCAAAATGATTCCCGTTGCTGTTTGGACGTAGTAAATTAAACGGTAAGTAGGTCGGCGCAAAAAAACCGAACTATGTTAAGATAAGTAAACAAAGAGAATATATCTACTGAGGTAACTAA
>NZ_JAUPTE010000150.1:0-4259 GCF_036701705.1 Microcoleus sp. w1-18aA5
CTCCGGTAACTACGGCCAAATATGACAGGCGTGGGGAGGAAACTAAGCGGCGGGCCGTGCAGCATTTGGAATTTTAGCGCGGTCGAGAGATACACGGCAGGTGCGCCCCACGAAGAGAGCGCAGTAAGCTGTTCCTGAGCGTTCCAACAACGAAAATACCGGCGTTGCTAATTTACGGTATGAAATGCTAAATATGCAAGTCATATAAACCAGCATTTACAAAGTCTCGGGATTTTCAATTTATTTTTTTCATACCTGATTAAGCAATGCCAGGAATAAAACTTGCTTTTGAGTTAGTGGTGGCTTTGGGTACTGAAACCTTAGAGCGCCGATTTGGCATCGCTTTCGCCGTGACCGACCAAAAAGGAGTGACAGGAACTACTCAATAAACGAGTTCAGCAGCTTAGAAGCAACACTTTCAAAGCGTTCCGAATCGAAGATTACCTTAGCTCGCAGCGCATCCACTTTCAGGGAAAATGATATTGTCCTCTAATGGATTCCAGGAGTAAGTGATGAGCTTGGTTGATGAGCAAGCAAAAACAGTCCCGGTAATTACCGAGATTTTGCCACAAAGTCATATTTTTCCTACTTGAAAGCTATCGAATATTGCACTTTTACCACAAATTTATAACCTCTAAGGGGACAACTTTTAGACAAGTTGTCTCCCACTTGCCCAGTTGTTTTTTAGGACAGGATTTTTGATAGATATACCCCTAATAGTAAAGTCGGCTAATTTTAGCTATTTTGCCAGCAGATCCGGGGAGCAAGGGTTGTAGTGTACTATCATGATAGTTGAAGCTTTGGATGTGTCGCCATGCTACCGGACAAACTTCCGACTAGATGCAGTTTTTATTTAACCGCATCTAATCACCAATAAATTGCTGAAAAGCACACTTGTTCAACCATTCTCATTGGGGCTTTATTGGCAAGAGCATGAAAATTTGTTTCAAGAACTTCAAAAAGTACATTCAAGATTCGCAACTCCTTGCAGCATAAAAACCCCAGGCGCTTTTTTCACATAAGAAAAAATCGCCACACCTTTAACAGAGGCACGGCGCAAAAATAATAATTCTTAATTTCATTATAGTCCAATTATCCCGAAAACTAACATTAGCTTGCATGGTAATTTCCAGGTACAGCAAACGTTTTCAGGGTAAGGCTAAGCCTCTGTTACTAGATGTGGCGGTTGTTTCTGTACACCAATCAGGACAACCCACTATGGATAGCATTGTATCAAATCCCGGCCGTTCTACTCAAGTATCGTTCGATATCCGCAACTTTTATGACCGCTTGGAACCGGGCAACGGCAACAACAAGTATGTTTGCCCCGTATGTGGCGGGCGCAATCTAGAGATTAAACCAAATTGCGGAACGTATCACTGCTTTACCTCCGACTGTGACAACGCAGCCCTCCGTGAAGCCCTTCGACCTTGGGCTGAGGTAGTGGCAGAGCGCGGCGGTAATGGCGATCAAAAAATCAATAGCAACCGCCGACCCGCCAGTGCTATCCACAAAAAACAGCCAACACCCGCCCCCATCCCAGCGGGACTAAAGCTTCTGCAATTTGTAGAGCCAGCGTGGGATTGTCCCAAAGCTCAACCAATTTCCGATGACTTGTGGGCAATCCTCAAGAACAAGCCACCGGCCCGGTATGAAATTCTCAAAGAAACTGCCTATTCCTACGCCCTAGCAGGAATAGTCTATCGGATTGAATGGTCAGATGAATGTAACCCCAAGGGACGTGATAAAACCTACCGCCAGAGTCACCTTGGCGCCGACGGCAAGCGGATCTGGAAAAAGGGCGATAAGGCCTGGCCTGCTTACCGCATTAATGAAGTAGTCGAGTTATTGAAAGAAATCCCAGACAGCGAACCTGTTGCAGTCCTGATGCTTGAGGGCGAACCCAATGTGGAGATTGCTCGATCTCACGGCATCGCAGCATTAACTCTGCAAGGTTCCAACTGGAACGATGCCGAAGTAGCGAGAGCTGTTGAAGCACTGAGGGCAACGGGGAAAAACATCACGCTTGTGAAGCTACGCGATAACGACTCTACAGGTGTTAAAAAGGGTACTCAGGTGAAGTCGGCGTGCGATCGCCTGCAATTCCCCTGCATAGTGATCGATCCGCTCGTTATATGCCCCAATCTTCCTGAGAAAGGGGATATTCGGGAAATTTTGGACAACATCGACGCAGACGAGTTTATTCGGCGATTAGAAGAAGAGATTGACGCCCGCGCTGTTGAGTCAGCGAGTGCGATCCAGCTTCAACGGAGTTTTGAACAGGAGGCTATCAACAAATCGGCAGCCAAAAATAAGCTTTCCATGAGGGAAGCAGCGGACATGGCAAGAGAAATCTTGAACTCCGAACAAAATGAACTTTCAGCCAACATCAAACTTGAGGAAGTTCGACAGAAAGCAGGTATAAGCGATTATTCTTGGGAAAACAAAATTATCAAGCCACTCAAACGAAATATGGATGGAGAACGATTTAAGCTCGAACTGCTAGGCTTGCTACAAATGGAAGACCCAGTTGAGCGCTGCCGACAAATCGCACTACTTGCACCCAAGTACAGCATGGGAGCGGGGACGATCAGGGAGGCAATGTCGGCAATGAAACAGCAGACTCAAGTGCCAAAGACTGAAGTGCTCACGCTCGATGATTTGTTCGCTTCTGAGTCAGAAGCAATGGAATGGCTTGTTTCCGGTCTGTTGCCCGTAGGTGAAACCGTTTTACTATGTGCGTTACCCAAAGTTGGGAAAAGCAAAGTGGCGATCGATTTAGCGTTCTGCGTCGCCACGGGTGAAACTAAATTTTTGGGCCAAGAAACTAAGCAAGGCAAGGTACTACTAATTACGCCCGATGCCTCCAAACAGTCGCTCAAGCACGAACTAACCCAGCGGGGATTCCGAAGCCAAGACACCAAAAATCTGCACGTCATCCCTCGGTGGAGCATCGATCAACTGGCAGTGCTAGAAGCAGAGCTAGAAAACTTCCGCCCTGACCTAGTAGTTATTGATTCGCTTAAAAAAATTACCGCTGGCAAGGAAGTCAGCGAGAACAGCGCCGAATTTGCGGACAACATTATCGCCCTGAACGATATGCTGACTCGCTACCGCGCGGCTGGCATTTTGGTACACCACGCCAACAAAGGGAACGATGCAATAGGAGTCGAGCGAGCCCGAGGATCGACGGCGATAGTGGGTGCTTGCTGGGGAACGTGGATGCTCGATCGAATTCCCAAACCCGATCCAAATAATAAGAAACGGATGATTGTCGATCCTAAAGACCCTAAGCGAATTTTAACGGCAATGTCCCGCGACTCTGAAGGCACGACCCTTAATATCGAATTCAATGCCGAGAACAATTCATGGGAGTTCATGGGAGAAGTCGGGGTTGACGAACAAGAAGCACAGCAGCAGCAGTCTTACCGAGAGCGGATAACCAATGTGTTGCGAAACAATCAAAAAGAGCTATCTGGCTCTGAAATTATGGAGCTGCTGGGATTGACTCGGGAACAGCGTGGCAGCGTCTACAGCGAACTTAGCCGTATGGAAAATAAACGACTGATTAACAGCCGACCCGCACCTGGTGACAGACGATTTAATCTTTATTCTCTGTTGATTCCTACAACTGACACTGTGACAGTTGAAAACAAAAAACCATTACCCCCTCCCCCCCCCTTACTCACAGTGCCACTTGCTGACTATTCTTCTGAAAACCATACACAGCATAACTTTGAAGATAGTCAGCAGAATAGTCAGCAGATAGTCAGCAAAAATTCAGAGTGTGACAATGTAAAAACAACTGAATCTCTTACAGACAATGGCATTGAACCGATAGTCAGCAGGTTATCACTGTCACAGGGGGGGGAGGGGGTAGAGCAGTTTATAGACGCTGCAACTGTCACGCCACTCGATGTGGCAGTTGATAATCCCCTGACAGCAGAATTAATGGAACTTGACGCGGAAAAAATCCGAGATATTGCGTTAGTCTGGTGGCTCGAATATTATCCCGAACAAATGCAAACTTTAATCACTCAGATGTATGGTTGGGATGCACCAGGAAAGAAATACAATGTATCTACTATCGCCGCTTGGCTTGAGACGCAAGATGCTGTCGTGCGCGCTCGGATTGGAGAACTTTTGAACCGTTGCCCACGAATAGAATGACTCAAAAAATAGGTAGGGTTTGCTGAATAATCGCTCGCATATTGCGTGGTCTGGGTTTTCGATCGCGCGATCGAGAAAAAAGTGCAAGA
>NZ_JAUPTE010000151.1:0-3891 GCF_036701705.1 Microcoleus sp. w1-18aA5
TGGTTGCTGGGGGCTTTTTCATTGGTTTATTTTACCAGCTTTTGTCACCGAAGTTTTTTTGACCTGAATCCTTACATCTAGAGTTACTTTGAGTTGTGGTGATTTAAAAATTACAATAAAGATGTTTAAATATTATAAATATTTCCTATTGGGCGAGCTCTAGTATTAGATAATTACGTAAATTTACGCAATACGAGGCGATAATTAAGTGTATTTACGGAAGTAGCAACCAATCTCTTTTTAGCCTGGGTACCCATTTTCTAATTTTTCCGACTCCTAGAGAGAGTTTACTTATAATACTACGCGACATATTGTTGTTAGTCATTGGACATTTGGCCTAATTTAGCTAGTCCTGGACGCAGAAACTCGCACTCCTGGGTGTATAACCTAATTATGTAGGCGGCGTCTGAAGCTATTTACTGTGTTAGAGTAGGCTGTTATACCCCACTTTTTGCATCTAGAAATAACAGGGTTTGATGTAGGAAAATACTGCGTGGAGTTCCCTAGCTGTGGCTTGAACAACCCGGAATGTTAGTCAAGTTCAAGCAGGTAGAATTTTACCAGAAATCATGAAGTTAAAATCAAGATAAACTGCTAATTTGGGAAGATAAAATGAAAAAAAACTTCGTAGCAGTTTTTCGTAGCCCGATATGTTCGCGCGTCATGGCTAATTAGTAATTGGTAATTGATACGAGTTTAAAACACTAAATATCAATTTTGTTCTGATTCATTTGCAGGCGATGGGGGCCAAGCAGCTTGGCGACCTAGTTGCTGTTGCCGAATTCGCTCCAAATTCCCTGCTGGAATAGAAGCTATGAGTTGCCGCGTGTAAGCTTGCTGCGGTTGGCGGTAAATGCGCTCGGCAGTGCCAATTTCCTCGATTTTACCTTTGTTCATGACGATCGCGCGATCGCTCATAAACTTGACCACACTCAAATCGTGAGAAATAAAAATATAAGTCAGTCCAAACTCTGTTTGCAACTCCTTCAGCAAATTTAAAACTTGCGCCTGAACCGACACATCTAATGCCGAAACCGACTCATCGCAAATAATAAACTTAGGATTCAAAGCCAAAGCTCTAGCAATACAAATTCGCTGCCGCTGTCCCCCGGAAAACTCGTGAGGATAGCGTCGCATAAAATCGGGATTTAAACCCACTCTATCCAACAAATAAGCTGCGCGATCGCGCTGTTCTTTTTGGTTCTTACCAAAACGGTGAATCACCATCGGTTCCATCACCGCATCCCCAACATTTAGACGCGGATCGAGAGAACTAAAAGGGTCTTGAAAAATAATTTGCAGATCCCGCCGCAGCCATCGCAATTTGCGATCGTACTCTTTTTTCATCCGATAATTAGCCATCCACTGCGATGCGGAACTACTTGTCGCAGGAGGCGTAATTTCTTGACCTTCAAAAAACACTTGACCGCTGGCGATCGGAATTAATTGCAGCAAAGCCCTCGCCAAAGTAGATTTGCCACAGCCAGACTCGCCCACTAAACCCAAAGTTTCGCCCGGATAAACCTCAAAAGAAATATCGTTGACCGCCATAAACAAGCGTTTAGTTTCGCCAAACATTCCCTGCACCGGAAAACCGACTCGCAAGTTATCAACCGCTAGCAAAGGGCCGGAAATATGCGGCAGCCGAGGCGGTTTTCCTGTTGCAAAAGCGGGATTCCCCCCGCTGGTGTCGCCGTCTAAATCGGCATTTTTCTCGACAATTACTAATTCGCCGCTAGCATTTGTGGTGACATCCATAAAATCGGAAACAGTCGGCAAGCGACGCAGTTGCCGATCGAGAGTTGGGCGGCAAGCTAACAGACCTTTTGTGTAAGGATGTTGGGGATTGCTGAAAATTTGTTCGATCGCACCGCACTCAACAATCTTGCCTCGGTACATCACCGCCACCGTATCGCCAATTTCAGCAATGACGCCCAAATCGTGGGTAATAAAAATCATTGCCATGCCTCTAGAGTCCCGCAACTCCCGCAGCAAAGCTAAGATTGTTGCCTGCACGGTTACGTCCAAAGCCGTGGTAGGTTCATCAGCAATTAATAAAGTTGGATTGCAAGAAATGGCCATTGCAATCATCACGCGCTGGATTTGGCCGCCTGAGAGTTCGTGGGGATAGCGATCGAGCATAGCTTGTTTTTGGCCGTTGACGAGCTGCATCAAATCGCGATCGTCCTCCATAACTGCTTGATTCCCCGCAGCAGTCCGGGAGTGCTCTTGCCGCAAAGCCAAACACCGCTGCCTGAGCTCATCGTCGCCCGGTAGCAGCTTCACCTCTTGCAGCAGAGAAGCAGCTTGGCGCCGCGCTTCTGTCTGCGACACCTGTTGGTGCAAACAAATGGCTTCTGTGAGTTGAAATCCGATCGTATAAACAGGATTTAGCGAACTCATCGGCTCTTGAAAAATCGTTGCAATCTGGCTGCCGCGGTATGTTTGTTTTTCCCTGTCCGGCATTTCCAGCAGATTCACAGGCCCATTGCTAGCGCCGTCTTTTGTCGAATAAAACCAAATTTCGCCATCGATTTTCGTTGACGAACTCGACAGCAAACCCATAACAGCGAGGGATGTTACCGATTTTCCCGACCCCGACTCTCCCACGATGCCCAGAGTTTGCCCTCGCTTGACCTCAAACGAAATGCCGTCAACCGCTTTGACGGTTGCAGACGCATCGCCTGCGTCCGCAGATTGAAATTGAACCCGCAGGTTGCGAACTTCTAGGACGGTTTCACTCATGGAGGTCTATGGCAAAAATTAAAGGGAGACTAAGTGGATTGTAGCAGGGCCTGTGGAAGGCAGATGGCAGTGGGAAAATTTTAAGGTTGCTTTGCATAACAGATGGCGAAAGCTAACATTCCTGGCAACGCTTCGCTGTGGGTGAGTTTTGAATTTTAAATGGTTTATAACTTAAAACTCAAAACTCAGAACTACTGGAGTGCTTTCTGCCTGCAATTTTCCTCAAAAACCAATGACTTGAGTGTCAGCAGGCAGTGCAGTGGCCTCGGAGACCTTTTTAAAGACGGTTGCCTGCTCGTTTAAGGAATTAGGTCTGGCCTGTCCGGGATTGGTGCCTTGCAACTGAAGGCGCATTTGACCTTCGGGAGTCAATTCAAAAACAGTTTCAACGGTTTCTGTGCTGCTGAGGCCCACATCAATGTGCATCGGTTTTTCACCCTGATTAACTTTGTACCTCATTTCTTTGGCGCGGGCGGCTCCGTCGGGGCCTTTAGCCATGAGAAACAATTTGCCTTCTGGGGCAAAGACGAAGGTGAAAGACTGACCGGAGGGGACTGTGCCTTGCCATTGGCCTAGGAGTTGCTGGTCGAGGGTGCTAGCGGCCGGGGCTGCTGTTTCTTGGGCAATTGTTGGTGTTGCTGCGGATGCTGGGCCGAGTGAGGCGTTGAAGCTAATGAGGATGCCCAAGCAAAGGCTACCTGCGATCGCTTTACCAATCATTTTTGAATTAGACATGAGACCGATCTAAAAATTGGTTATTTGTTTTGTACACTGTAGCGGTAAAACCGTACTTTGTTTAGTTTAAATTTCTTTTAGGCATAGATATAAGTGAGGTTCGCACCTGCAACGCAGTTGTCATCCCCGGACTAAAGCTTTTCCTGAGCTTGTTGAAGGGTCATTCGATTTTAGATTTTAGATTTTAGATTTTGGAGGCGACCCCACGGATAAATTCTGGTGCTTAAGAATTTTAGATCTTAGATTTTGGATTGATTCCACGGATAAATCACGTGGCGGGTACCATCAAAAAATTTTTGGTCACGGAGCTTTCAGTTTTTTTTATTGTTGTAAAATCGGCTCTCCTGAGTTTATGGTGTAAAATGTACATACTAATACATTTACCATTATGAGCTTCCATCTAGACTATCT
>NZ_JAUPTE010000152.1:0-3876 GCF_036701705.1 Microcoleus sp. w1-18aA5
CAAAATAGAATCGGAAATTCTCTTCCTGTGAGCCTTGCAAAATTATATCTGTGTAAATATTTCTGTTCATGTACTTAACGCCTTTTCGGCGTAAAATTTAGTATTTATAATGTCACTTTGAAAGAGTAAATGCTCAACAGAATTGGAGAGCAACAGCCGGAAACATTGAATCTGCCCTGTCCGGTACCCCTGACTCAGCACCCAGCAGCAGTGTACCTCGACAGTTTGGGGAGCGAGCGGTCAAAGGCAACCATGAGAGAAGGACTCAATATCATGGCCCGAATGCTGACAGGTGGGGAGTGCGACGCAATGACTTTGAATTGGGCGGCATTGCGCTACAAACATACGGCGGCTCTGCGCTCGGCTATGGAGAAAAAGTACGCCCCGGCGACGGTGAACCAAATGCTGTGCGCCCTGCGACGGGTGTTGAAGGAAGCTCTGCGGTTGGATTTAATCGACCCCATAGATTACAGTAAAGCGGTGGATGTCAGGAGTATCAAGCAATCGGGAAAGGTTAGGGGGCGCGCGCTAACGCTCTGTGAGATTGCTGCATTGATGCAAAGCTGCTCTGGTAAGACCCCTATTGATGTTAGGGACTCGGCGCTGATTGCTATCTTGCGAGGGGGCGGCATCCGTCGCTCTGAAGCGGTCAATCTCTTGAAGCGTGATTTCAATCTATCCACGGGAGCGCTGTTCATCAGAGAGGGCAAGGGCAAGAAAGACAGGACGGTTTATCTCCCGGAGTCTGCTTGCGTTTTAGTGTCCCAGTGGCTGGAGTTGAGGGGAGAGGCGACTGGGCCTCTGTTGTACCCGATTCGGAAGGGGGGAGAAATTCAGCGCCGGCGGATGACGGAGGATGGTGTGTTGAAGATTGTGCAGCGACGGGCGTTTCTCGCTGGGGTGGAGTCTTTTAGTCCCCACGATTTCCGGCGCACGTTTTGCTCGGACCTCCTTGATGCTGGGGTGGATATTGTGACGGTGCAAAAGTTGGCGGGTCATGCTTCTCCGGTAACTACGGCCAAATATGACAGGCGTGGGGAGGAAACTAAGCGGCGGGCCGTGCAGCATTTGGAATTTTAGGGCTTTGTGACGTTCTCTCCCGTTAAGTGCTGACGCACTATAAAAGGTGGACAAGACTGACATCTAGGACTCTGATGAAACTTATAGTTCCTTTATCAATAGCCTCCGCTAATTCTGGGTTTAAGCTACAGAAGAATTGGCTGTTGTCAGGTTCAGAGTAAACTACTTCAACAACATAACATCCCGTTTTGGGGACAATCCTCACTTCGCACAAATCCTCAAACTTCAGCGCCGTGTTAAATAACTTGCGAGAAATGTCCGTTATTTGATCGCAGTAATTAAACCACTCATGGCTTTTTTGATTGCGTGCCTTTCCACTCGTTCTTTTAACAGTGTGGACAACTATCAACTATCAACTATCAACTGTTAACTGTTTAATGGCAGTAGCATCTCCCTATCAGCGCCCAGATAGCATTGTAATCAGCCGCCTCAACTTCCCAGCAAGTTTTCTGGAATCGTAGCGGCACTTGGCTTCTACTAAGATTTTTTCCATCAGCTCGGATGAAGCTTCTGCTTGCAGCCAGGCAGCTTCTAAAAATACTTCTACGGTCACTCCTTTTTCTTTGCAAAATCTTGTCAAGTTAGCATCTATTTCTGCATCTAAAACAACGGCAGAATGGCGACGAGTTGGCGGAAGTTTCGCGAGTTCTGCTTTTAACTCTTCTAATGTTGAATTGGGATTAGTGGTTTCGTTTGAAGTTGCGTTCGTTGAAGTTTCGTTAGCCGAAGTTTCGTTAGCCGAAGTTTTGTTTGAAGTTTCGTTTGAAGTTTCGTTCGCCGGAGTTGAACGTTGAGCTATTTGTTCGCTCTCCTGTTTGGGGGCGATTAAAGTATCTTCTCGGCTTGGAACAACTGTTCGCTTGCGGTTGGAGCGAATTTGGTCGAGGATGCTGTCACTCATTGTACTTTTTGTTGTAAAAGAGACTCAATTTTGGCGAGCAGAATTTCAAAGGGATATTCTAAGTCGGGATGTCCTAATTCGCTGAGAGTTTGGCGTTTGTTAATGGCTTTTTTGTACTGTTCGGATTCTCGGATTGAAGGGAGAATTAATTCGTTTTCAACTTCGTCTTTCATTCCTTCTACGGCTAGGCGGCTCTCTAGGGTTTGAGTGTTGCCAATCCAGCGGTCGCGGAAGGGCAGCACTCCTAGTACGGTAGCGTTGGTTGCTTTGACATCTCTCATGGAGTTGAGCAAGTCGAGTGTCCGCACTAGGGAACCGTAGCCTTTGACGGAGGCTTCGGCGGGTACGATTACGGTGTCGGCGGCACCGATTGCGGTTAGGCAAATCTGCGAGCGCTGCGGGGGTGCGTCAATGATACAAAATTTAAAGGCTTCGGCAACTGGTTCGAGGCGGCGCAGCAACAGGGTGGCGCCGACGCCGCTGCTGGATAGGTAGTCGGCGGCGGCGTCAAGCCCGTCGTCGGAGGGAATTAGAAACAAGTTGTCGCTACCTTCGACTGGATAGATGCCGTCTTCGATGGGCACGGATTTTTTGAGAACTTCCAGCAAGGTGGGCTGGTTGGGTTGCAGTTCTAGCCCCAGGTAGGTGGTCAGGTTGTGTTGGGGGTCGGCGTCGATAGCCAGTGTGGGATAGCCCCGGCTGGCTAGGAGGCGGCTCAGGAATAGAGATGCGGTTGTCTTGCCCTGCCCCCCGGACAGGGACGCGATGGCGACTGCGATCATGGCTTTAGGGACATGGGATGGGGTTTTCTATATATATCGTCATCTAAAAAACGAAATTAGTCAATAGTTGATTTAGTAAAAAACTAATTTTATTATTTTAGTAATTTAACTATTGACTATTTTATTTAAAAAATAAAGAGCTAAAATTGGCTTTTTAGTAAAAAGCTAAATTATTAAAACTAGCAAGTGAGCGGAGCTCGCGCAGTCCCCACCCAATTTTCCTCCACAGACTCTATAGATGCGTGTTTAAAAGGCGCGGTGCGTGTTTAAAAGGCGCGGCGCGTGTTTAAAAGGCGCGGCGCGTGTTTTATAGCGAGAAAACAACATAATATGACGCGCGGCCTTGACCCTCTAATTTCAACTGGTTGGCATCAGTCAACTTCCGCAGCAGGCGACTAGCTTGGTCTTCGCTGATACGACAAAGTTCCACAGCTTCTTTTCTGGTAATTCTGCCGTGAGTCCTTACATATTGAAGCACCATTTGCTCTTGCTGAATGGGTTCAAAGCCTGCTTGCCGAACGTAATCAGCGGATTGTCCCAGTTCTCGGTAAACTAAGGGGCTAAGGGTGTAGGTGCGTCCTTTTTTGACGCCACGCGCTTCTACCAAACCAGCTTCAACTAATCGTTCTAACACGCTGCGGGCGATCGCTTCATCTCGCTGAATGGCACGGGCGAGAGTAGCCGTGTCTAACCGTCTTTCTTGTCGCAATTGTCCTAAAGCGGGCGTTGCTGATTTACGGTATGAAACGCTAAATATGACCGTCATAGAAACCAGTATCCACAAAGCTTTGGGATTTTAAAGTTATTTTTTTCATACCCTGATTCAGCAACGCCTCTAACCGTCTTTCTTGTCGCAATTGTCCTAAAGCGATTAAAGAGTCAACGGGGAGTGGGCTTTGACGGCGATTTTCCTCTTCAATCACTACGCGCAATAGTCCTAAGTCGGCTTCCCCCCCTGGCAGTCTGACGGCAACTGAATGAGAGTTTGTGCTTCGATAATCAGGGGCGGATCTTCCGTAGCGCAATAACCCCTGATCATTACTCACAAGTTAAGCTAAAAGCACTATTGTCAATGAGTAAAATTACTCATGTTTGACCTGTTGACCCAATTAA
>NZ_JAUPTE010000153.1:0-3573 GCF_036701705.1 Microcoleus sp. w1-18aA5
TTTGTAAAGGGGTTTGACGACAGTTAAACTGATGACTGTGATTAGGAAAGCTGATGTAAGGAGAGACAGGGGCGTAGGTTGCGGGGTCCGACGCCATCGCCAGGGGTTTTGTTAAGAAAGTTGAGGGTTTTGCTTTCTGTAGGTCAGCTCGTGATACCTTTCTAAAACCTGAAAGCGGGAAAGTCCGGTGCAATTCCGGCGCTGTGCCGCAACTGTAAAAGTCAGAATGCCGATTTCGGGGGCGCTTTGTGGGCGTTTACTTTTGGATTCCCTGCGTAGCACGGGGAGGAGATTATTTGTTAGCTTTGACTGATTTGCCGACTTGTCCGGGTTTATTTTACGGTTCCCAAGCCCGAGACGGAGTTTTATCGAGAATGCGGATTCCGGGGGGAATTTTAAACGCGCAGCAGTGTCGGACGATCGCCGATTTAGCCGATCAATACAGTACCGGCTGTTTGCAAGTGACAAATCGGGCAAATTTGCAAATCCGAGAAGTGAAATCGGAAATTGCCCCGGAAGTCTGGAACCGCTTGCAGGAATTGGGGATAGCGTCTCGCCGCGTTGAAGTTGACCCGATTCGCAATACTATGGCAAGCCCGACAGCAGGGATCGATCGCCAGCAGTTACTCGATACTCGCCCGCTAGTGAAAGCTTGGGATGATTACCTGCAAACGAATCCCGAATTGTCGGAACTTTCGCCTAAGTTCAGTATTGGCTTCGACGGCGGGGAATCTGTTTCGATCCAGGCTTTACGCAACGATATTTTATTAGCTGCTGAAGCGCTTTCAACCCAATCAGAAATCCTTTTTAGGCTACATTTAAACGGCGATACAGGAATTTTAATCCAAGAATCGCAATGTATTTCAGTATTAGCCACCCTCGCTAGCACCTATCTTGAATACACAAAAAATCGACCTCGAATTGATGGCAAAAAACCGCGTTTGCGTCACCTGCTGGCAGATTGGGGCGCTGAAAGTTATCTAGAAAGGGTACAGCAGAATTTACCATTTTTAGGGCAATTCACATCTTGCACATTTCCCAAAAACAGGCAAGATACCTGTTCCACAAAGAGTGAATTTCCTTGTGGGGTGGGCATCTTACCCGCCCGATTGATCGACTTATCTGAAAAATCCCTCCCCAATCACCGACATCTCGGCATCCACCCTCAGCGACAGTCGGATTTATCCTACATGGGAATTGCACTGCCTCTAGGTAGGCTAGAATCAAAGCAACTGCGGAATTTGGCAAATGTAGCCCAAAAACTAGCCAGTGGTACTCTGAGACTTACGCCGTGGCAAAATCTGTTGATTTCTGATATCCCCAACTCTCAGCTTTTTGAGGTAAAACAGCAAATCGCCGATTTGGGATTGCACTCGTCGGCGACTCGCCTAGATTCGTGCTTGGTGGCTTGTGCCGGCAGCAGCGGCTGTGCGTCGGCGGCGACAGATACTCAAAGTCACGCCCTAGCAATGGTGCGGAATTTAGCGCAAAAATTGACGATCGACCTGCCGATTAACATTCATTTCAGCGGTTGCCAAAAGTCCTGCGCCCAGCACCAGCCAATTGATATCACGCTGGTGGGAATTCAGATTGAGCGAGGACACGAGACGATCGAAGGTTACGACATTTATGCGGGTAGAAAAGATTTGCCCTTCGGACGACCAATTTTTCCGGCGGTGAGTGTGATCGAGATGCCCCGTGCGATCGAGCGAATGTTGCGAGTGTATCAGCGGTTTCGAGAGCCTTTGGAGTCATTTGGTGAGTTTTTTGATCGGCAGGCGATCGACCAATTGCAGGAGTTGTTGAGCACCGAAAATCGGAATTAAAAGTGAAAAAAGATCCCATTAAAAATGACAATTTTTAAGTATTTCTCTTCCTAATCTCTCTGGATCTTTCTTCCTTCGCGTCCTACCCTACGGGAACGGCTTCGCCGAAAGAGCCTTCGCGGTTCATTCAAAAAATCTATTTCACAAATCCCACGAAATTCTCATAGCAGTTTTAAACAATGATTGACTACATTCGAGACGGAACAGAAATCTACATTAAATCCTTCGCCACAATTCGAGCCGAAGCAGATTTGTCAAGCTTGCCACCCGATTTAGAATCGGTAGCCGTGCGACTAATTCACAGTTGCGGCATGACCGATATTGTTACAGATTTAGCAGCTTCCCCCGGTGCAGCCACCGCGGGACACAACGCCCTCGTCGCAGGTGCGCCTATTCTCTGCGATGCCCGGATGGTGGCCGAAGGCATCACTCGCAAACGCCTTCCCGCTGACAATCCGGTGATTTGCACCCTCTGGCATTCCGAGATCCCGGAGTTGGCACGGCAAATGGGAAATACTCGATCTGCGGCGGCCCTGGATTTATGGCTGGACAACTTGCAGGGTGCGGTTGTGGCAATTGGCAATGCCCCAACTGCTTTGTTCCGGCTACTGGAAATGCTGGATGCCGGAGCACCTAAACCGTCTTTAATTCTGGGTTTCCCGGTAGGATTTGTGGGGGCTGCCGAATCCAAAGCCGAACTGGCCACCAACAGTCGGGGAGTGCCATTTATTACGTTGCACGGGCGGCGCGGTGGCAGTGCAATGGCAACGGCGGCCGTTAATGCGTTAGCGAAAAAGGATGAATTATGACTAAGGCTACTGGTAAATTGTATGGTTTGGGTATTGGCCCTGGCGATCCAGAGTTGATTACTTTGAAAGCTTATCGGATTTTGCAATCGGTGTCGGTGATTGCCTATCCGGCGATGGAAAATGGTAAGGTGCTGGCGCGGGCGATCGTCGCAGATTATCTGCGCCCGGAGCAAATTGAGATTCCGATGCCGCTACCTTTTAGTCCGACGCGATCGTCTCAACCTTATTATGATATTGCTGCCGAGAAAATTGCCGCCCATCTGAGCGAGGGACAGGATGTGGCGGTGCTATGTGAGGGCGAACCTTTTCTCTACGGCTCGTTTATGTATCTATTCAACCGTTTGTCAGGGACATTTACCACTGAAGTTGTGCCGGGAATCTCTTCGACAATGGCGAGTGCGGCTGCGTTGGGGGTGCCGCTGACTTATCGTAACGATGTGTTAAGTATTATGCCTGCGACGCTGGAGGCTGAGGTTTTGCGCGATCGACTGGCGGTTGTTGATGCTGCTGTGATTATTAAGCTGGGCCGGCATTTTGCGAAAGTCCGGGACGTACTGATTGAGTTGGGACAGTTCGATCGAGCACTGTATATAGAACGCGCAACTATGCCGAATCAGCGAATTCGGGCGATCGCAGATGTCGATCCCGCTGAAGTTCCCTATTGGGCTCTCATTATGATCCCCAGCCAGCAAAAGTCTGTATCTTAATATTTCCATGCCTGAAGGCGACGCGCTTCCAGGCTTTACCTACTTTTTTGTGCATTCTTACCTCTTTATCCAGTTTTCTTCATATTGATAACTTAAGCTTATAACTTTCATTAGTTAATTTGTTGTTAAAAAAACTTTACAAACCTGAGAATATGCTTTATGTTTATTTACATGGCGGAACACAAAGCCGTCACGAACATTGAAAACCAAATAAAGCAATCATAAACAAAT
>NZ_JAUPTE010000154.1:0-3559 GCF_036701705.1 Microcoleus sp. w1-18aA5
AGTTGAGCATTCTCAATGGAAATAGCAATTTGGGCAGATAAAAGTTTTAACAATTCTAGCCGATCGGTAGTAAAAGCCCCTTCAATCAAGTTATTTTCCAAATAAAGAAGGCCAGTCAGCTTACCTTGGTGCAGCAGAGGAGTGCAAAGAATAGACTTCGGTTGAGTAGCTGCAATATAAGGATCGCGGGTAAATTGTCCCTCTTGAGCCGCATTATTTAACACCACATTTTCCTGAGTGCGAATCACATAATTGGCGATCGCACAAGCCAGCAAAGGAGTTCCCCCAGAAGCTGCTGTGGGATTGAGAGGAAGCGATTGCAGCACACTAACTTCATCCTCCTGCACCAAACCTTCCGCCTCTAGCGCCCAGTTTCCCCCTTTTTCTAAAATCAAAAAACCTTTTTGCGCCCCGGCATTCTCGATCGCAATTTTCATCAATCTTTCCAGCAACCTACTCAAAACTATTTCACCCGAAATCGCGAAAGAAGCTTTCATCACCGTAGCTAAATCTAGCGTCTCACCCAAATTGTTGCTAGTAGTAGCCGTCGTAGTGCGATTAACTTTAGTTTGAGTAGTTGTCTTCCCTGAAGTTCTCGCGATTAATTGAGGATATTTTTCCTCCAAACTCTCAACTTTACGTTTAGCACCCCAGTATTGGTAGCCATAGTGAGCCTTAGTCAAATAGATTTGGGCAAATTCTTCTTTATCTTTCCCCAACCAGAACTTAGCAGCAAGTTCCGCCGCCAGCGCTTCATTCTGAATAAAATCACCCTCTCTCGCCTCAGCTATCGCGCGATCGTACAAATCCATAGCCTCCAAATCTCCACCTGAAATTCTCGCCATTTCTGCCGCCACCAGCCAGAACTTATGTGCAAAACTTTCCGAGCAATTATCCGCCCAAACTTTGATTTGTTTCTGATTAGCTTCTAATTGCAGCCAGTAATCTTTTCGCTCCGATTCAGAAACCTCTGAATACAGAGCCGTCAAAATCAGACAACGGTAAAAATAATGGTGAGCACTAGAAATATGACCCATCAAATAATCGATCAGCTCTGCCGCGCGTTCAGAGGCTTCTAGCGCCTCACTATACAGTCCGTAAAGATAGAAAGTTTGCGCTTTTAAAACATAAAACTCGCACAGCGCCGCCATACTTTTACGGCTGTGGAAATTTTCTAAATGCTGTTTTTCGCTAACATCATCCTCTTCGCCCATCAAATTTAAAATTGCTATTTTATTAGCAATAATAATATCAATCGCCCAGAAGTTTTTAGTTTGCTCGCAAAAATGGAGCGACTTACCAATATCTTCCAAAAGGTTATTCAAATTCATGCCCTGGAAGAAATAGGTAATAGTTTGAAACATCCGGTTATAACCAGTCCATTGCAAATTGCCCGATTGCAAACCAACTTTATAACCTTCGTTATTAATTTCCGCCGTAGTTTTGAGCGGTCTCACCCAGCAGTTTAAGTAATTGGCAAAAATCACACTATCTTGGCAATTTTGAGACAAGTTATTGGAATTTTCGCTGAGAGTCATAGCGAGTCTGCCAAACTCATAAGCCGATTGGTAATCCCCTAAAATTGAATTCAGAATAATTCCATAACACGAATAGCAGTAAGACCCTCCCGCTACAAAACCGTACTTGAGAGAAAGGTTAATCGCTTTAATCACAGTCAACTTCCACAGTTCTTGAGATGAAAAGAACGTTAGTGGACCCATGTTACCCAATAATTTCATAGCCATTTGTTGAGCCGAGTCTTTCATCTTTTCGGCATGAATTAATGAAGCAATTTCTTGGTTTGCCAAGTTAGCTGTAGCTGTCGCCATTTCCGCATTAATCGCCTCACTTAAACTATCTTCAGCCAAGTCTATGCCCAGCAAGTGAAGCGCTTTTAATCCCGATTGAACTGCTGCTTCATATTTACTCAGCAGAGTGTACTGCACGATCAAAATGTTGTATATTTCGGCTTTTTCTAGCTCAGATTTTGCCTGAGCAAATGCCACTTCTATTAAAGCTTCTGATTCTTCAAAATTGCCGTTTAAATATTCGGCTTCTGCCAGCTCCTTATGAAAGGTAAAAGCTAGTTCGTAGGAGTCTTGCCAAATATCGCCCGGCAAAATTTCTCGACCGAATTTTAAGTAGTCTCTGGCAGCAGCATAAGCCGTTGCATCTTTGGCTTTGCGAGCTGCTGTTAAATTTAAAATAGCTAGTTCAATTTTCTCGTGCTCATCAATGATTAAAGTCCGACCCGAATTCAAATGATCAGCAATTTCAAAAATTCTTTCGGCTCGTCGCTCAGGAGAAATATTTGCTAGTAATAGACGACCAATTTGTAGGTGAATTGCGGTTTGCAGTTTTGAGTCAATCAATGCGTAACCGGACTGCTGCACGCGGTCATGCAAAAATTTATAAGTAGTAATTACTAAGTGTGAGTTAATTATTTCTGATTCGGTAGCACCTAACTCAGAAGTAGTTAAGATTAATCCCTCTTGGATGGCGGGCAATAGTTCTTGAAAGGTGGTTCCCCAAGATTTTTCGTTAATAATTGAAAGAGTGTTTAAGTCAAAACTATTACCCACGCAAGCAGCCAAACGCAAAACTTGCTGAGTTGATGCGGGCAGTCTTTTCAATTTTCCTAGCATCAATTCAATGACGTTATCAGTAATACCTACTGATTCAATTTCTGATATATTCCAATCCCAGTTTCTTTTTTGAAAGTTGAATTTCAGCAGGTTTTCTTGATAGAGAGTTTTGAGAAACTGATTGACAAAGAAAGGATTACCTTGAGTTTTATTGAGCACTAACTCGGCTAGGGGGAGTGCTGATTTTGTGTCTTTACGCAGGGTATCAGCAATTAAGTTAGCTATCTGGTGAAGGTGTAAGGGAGCTAAAGTAATTCGCTCGATTCTTGCACCTTGATTTTGCAGCTCGTCCAAAGTCATCATTAAAGGATGAGATGGGTTAACTTCGTTGTCTCGATAAGCACCAATTAGAAATAGATAGTTGGTTTGCTCATCTGCTATCATTACTTGTAGCAGTTTCAACGTGGCGGCATCAGCCCATTGTAAATCGTCGAGAAAGATGACTAAGGGATAGTCAACTGAACAAAAGACGCGGATGAATTTTTGAAAGACTAAATTAAAGCGGTTCTGTGCTTCTGTAGTGCCTAATTCTTGTACGGCTGGCTGTGGGCCAATGATTAATTCTACTTCGGGAATGACATCGACAATGATTTGACTATTAGCGCCAACAGCAGCTAATATTTTTTCTTTCCAGCTATTGAGTTGATTTTCGCTTTCTGTTAAGAGTTGCTTGACTAATGATTGAAAGGCTTTGACAACGGCGGCGTAAGGAATATTTCGTTGAAATTGGTCGAATTTTCCGGCTATAAAATAACCTCTGGCTTTAGTAATTGGTTTATAAACTTCTTGTACTAAGGCGGATTTTCCAATGCCAGAGTAACCGGATACTAGCATCATTTCGGTGCTGCCTCTGCTGACTCGCTCAAAGGCTGCTAATAAGGTTTCAACTTCTGTTTCTCTGCCGTAGAGTTTTT
>NZ_JAUPTE010000155.1:0-3235 GCF_036701705.1 Microcoleus sp. w1-18aA5
AAAGTTGGATGGTGGGTTTGGGCTTGGGTCAACTTTTCGGTACATTACGAAAGTGATGCTGTACTAGGCTTTTGACTAATTTTAGCTCATAATCTTACACACGCTCAGCGCCGTCAGGAGCCAAAGTCTTTTGATGTAAGGGTTTTAGGCTTTTTCAGCAAGCCCTAAAAAGTACCACCATTGATCTGCTTTCTCACGTAACGAGCGCAGTAACAGTCCAGCAGCATGACCAACATGAGCTTGCCAAGTATTTAACAATTCTGCCAATCTCGTCTTAAAGTCCCTCGCCCAAGTCTGATAATCAATCTCTTGGGGGTGTTCTCGCCCTAGGCGATGTTGTCGAAATGCCTCATCAATTAATTCTAAAAATGCAGAAGCGACGACACTGTTATTACCGTGGCGTATAAGCAGAACTTTCTTAAAATGTCGCCGTAGATGGGCTAGACATTTTTGTTGCGCTCCCACAATCACACCGTTATAGACGCTAAAATCATCAGAACTCAACACTCCAGCAAACTCTTTCCCCAGCATCGTCTCTAATTCAGCTCTACTCCGAGTATCCGCAGCATGAAACAGGCAAAAATCTTGACCTGTGGCTGTCCACAACCATTCTTTAACTCCCTTGACACACCAAGGGGTTTCATCCACATGGACGGAAAGCTTGTAATGGTGCCCATTTCCATAAGGCTTCAACGGCGGGCTTTACAGCATCAGCTACCCGCGCATTTGTCGCTTGTAAAGTACCTATCCCTAGGTCGATTCCACCTAGTTCGCGCAGGAACTCTTGTTGTTTTTCATAGGATAGGTGTCCATAATTACCCAACCAGCTCAATAATGCTTGTAGGTCGATACTTAAGTCTTGTCCTGGAACTATTCCGGGTGCTGGTACACCGATTACCATTGCTCCACATTCATGACATTGACATTTGACTCGTTGATATTCCACCACTTCAATTGGTAAGGCTGCTAAACAGGCTACTTGCTGCTTGCTATAACCAATTGGATCACTTAATTCTCTACTACCACAATGCTCACAAGATTCAGGAGTGCTGATTTGATATCTATCTACTCGCCCAAACCCTTTTCGGGTTTTGCCGATATGTCCCGGCTGTCCTCCTGCTTTGCGTTTTGGTTGGGACTCTGACTCTTTTGAGTTGTCAAAAGCGGCTGTCTCTGATTTCTGTATCAGATCGCTTGATGGGGGTTTCGATGATGTTTTGCTATTGCTGGGCTGTCTCTCTTGGAGCTTTTCGAGCTGGAGTTGTAATTTTTCAATCAGCTTCTGTTGGGTGCGCACAATTTTGACCAGCTCCTCACGACTCAACTGGTCAACCATTTCTAATTTTAGTGCTGCTGATAACTCTGACTTTTCGCTCATCTGACTACATTACCATATTGTTCGGCTCTCTGCGGAACTATTTTTACCTGAATCCTTACGCAAATTCTAAGTCCAAGCTATTACCAATGCCCAATTCCCAATGCCCGATTCAAAGTGTTTGTCTGTCGATATGCCGCGACAGCCTCAAACTCTGTTTAATTCTGCCAATAATTAGCTCGAACATTTTTTTGCGGGACGGATTCTTGCTGCTGGGCGGCATCCCTAACTCGCAACACATCAAGTTCAAGTCACTTGCACTCATGGCTAACAACTTTTGCCTCACCTCTTCTTCATTACCATTCTTAGCTTGTAAACGCAGTTCTTCATAAACTTCTAGAACATTAGCCGCCGATAAATTAACAGGTTTATTAACATCAGCACCCTTGGGAATATCCGAAGTTTTTGAGCCAGCAGAAATCACTCCCCGCTTGACTTGAGTCTCAAGCCGGGTTAATTTTCGAGCAACGTCCCGCAAGATTTCCTTAAGTTCGCCAATTTCCTCAACTAACCCCCCGCTTTCTTGTTCGGAAGCAGCCAAAGTTTCTTTTTTACTCATTTCAGATACTCCTCACACTCGCGCCATAGTTTTTCAAATTCTCTAACTAATTCTCGCGGTAGTTCTCCCTCATTAATCGCCCGTTTTAGCCCGACGCTTTCCCGAATAGTAGATTCTAAAAATCTAACTTCTATGTTATTATCTTTTGATATCTCATCGCAAAGTCTCTTTACTTCTCTCATGTAAAACTGAACTTCATTTGTCAGCAATCCTCCATAGGTTTTAGCTTTATTCATAAAGACTGCTATCTTGGGAAACGGATAAGGCTCAATCCGTTTTTGGAGCGAGTTTAAAACTAAACTCAATCCCCTAGAACCAAAATAATCTGGATTGACCGGAATTAATATTAAGTCGCAGCAAGAGAGTACGCTGTAGGTGAGGAGACTGAAGGAAGGCGAACAGTCAAAAAGCATCAAGTCGTATTTGGGGAGATTGGCAGAGTTGGCGATTTTGCCGATGAATCTGCGGATGAAGTCTTTAACACTTTTCCCCTCAAATCCATCGATATCCAACCAATACAACTCTTCAACTGAAGGGACAAAATGCAACTGTTCGTCAATCTGATAAATGGTGTCGAAACCAACGGGAAATTTAAAATTCTGTCCGGCTTTTTTAAAGACTTCTAGAGCGTCGTAAATTGTAAGTCTGTGCTTGAGAGATTTTTCGTACCACTTACCAAATTTGTCATCTAAATGACCTGTATTTTCGTTAAGTCCGATCGCCTCTGTGAGCGACATTTGTGGATCTAAGTCTAACATCAAGACTTCTAAGTCGGTTCCTTGGGATATAATATTTCCCAGACTCCAAGTGACGGTAGTCTTTCCGACACCGCCTTTGAAGTTGATTACGGCTATTGATTTAGGACTCATGGCTGGCTTTGTTTGGATTTTGCTCAATTTTTTATTAAAACATAACGATCGCCCAATTAGCGTTTGCTAAGTATTATTACTCGAATAATGGCGATCACCTTGAGTAGGCGATCGCCAGATTAACAGCGAGTCTCTTTTTAGAAAAGAACGTCAGGAAACTTAAAAACGTGACTAGCAATATTCCGCACCTTTACTAATGGAACAGGTAATCCAGTTACACTGTAGCCTCGATTTGGTACTACTTTCTGCGGGAGTTCTGGCTGTTGCTGCAAAACTAACAACCTGAATTTACCCGGTTCGACGACCAATATCTCCTGTTGAGGAATGAAAAATATCCAGAGATCGGCTTTAGAAGCTGGGGGGGTGACAAAGAGGCCTAGGAGATAGACCGAATCAGGGTTGCAGCCCGCATACCTTGTTGATAAAAGCGAC
>NZ_JAUPTE010000014.1:0-104138 GCF_036701705.1 Microcoleus sp. w1-18aA5
GGTCTGACCAGTTTTTTTTCAACAATTCTCTAAAAGCCTCTTGACAAAAGACTTACAGTCTTAACTTGTCACCAATGGCCTGGACACGGCAGAGCTGTGTCCCTACAATTAATCCGTGTAGGGACACAGCACTGCTGTGTCCTCTATATAATTCCGGTGCAACCGGAAACGAGATCATAGGATTGTGGGGATAAAGAAGCAACCAAATTTATTGCCCACCGATTTTAATTAGCTACATTACTCAAAGAAATTTCTTCTTGTCGTTGAAATAATTTAATCGATTGCAGACTATCTGAAGCAGCGTCCCAAAGAATGAATTGGAAGCAGTCAGGAATATCGCGAATTGTCAGTGATTTTGAATTAACCAGCAGGTGAATATTAGCATTGTGACAAGCCCGAAGATTATAGTTAGGTATTCGCTCAGAGAGATGATGAATATTGTGGTAAGCAATATCAGCCGAAAACCAATTAAGAATAGTTGGTAGTTTCAGATAACTGCTGCCTTCTATTGCGCCCAGCAGATAGTCCCAGCCCTCTGTTTTGTGGGCGTAGGAACCGTCAAAATTATGCTGAACAAAGAAAATACAGATAAATATCGCTGCAGAACAAGTCATGACAATTGAGTAAACACTCCAGAAAAAGCCAAACCCCAGTAAGTTGCTCAGATAAATCCAGCTACCAACAACACAAATATTGTTGAACAGTAAATCCCAAAATTCAGCCGTCGTATACCAATGTTTGGATTTATAAGAAGCAAGGATTGCAGATAAACCCATGCCAAAATCTTGCTTGAGACAAGCAAAAATATGTCGGATAAAACCCGTAATTCCCAAGATGAGCGCGAGTCTTGGCTTAATAATTAGATAGAAAAAACCACCGGGAAACAGCATCAATGGGTGTCTGAGTAACTGATAAATCTTTTGACTAAATGGGCTTAGCGCCGCAAATTTTTCGGTGGATATCAACGCCGAAGGGCCTCGGTACATATCCCAATTACCATTATGTTTGTGGTGATAAGCGTGTCCCCTCGACCAGGGGTACTGAGGAATCGCATTGATGATACCTAGCATAAAACCCATAATGCGATTGACTTTTTTGGAGCTAAAAAGAGAATAGTGTCCGCAATCGTGCATCAAAGAGAAACAACGTCCTGAAAAAAGTGTCATCAACACCATTATCGGCGGCAGCAGGAATACAGAAATGGCAGCCGCTTTAAAGGCTAAAAACCATAAAAATGTATAAGGAATCACTGTATTGAATATTTGGCAACTAGCTTTCAAGTTGTTGCTCTTCATATAAGGAGCTAGCACAAAATCCGACTTTTTGATCGCGTTTTTCATTCAGTATGTCTATGGTGTGTGGATCAGTGCTTAGCTTACCATCAGGAGATGCTGGCTATTTTTGGAATTGTTTTCTTGCAGGTAATTGGGTGAATCGCGGTTGAAAATTGACCCAGAGTTTACAAAACTGCTGATAATATTTAGTTCATTAGCTCGTCCTTTTGGTGGTTTCGCTAAGCTAAAATTAATCCCAGCATTGACGTAGTTCCTCATAACAAACGGCCAGAGTAATTTCTAATTGTTGCAGAAAATCGATTTCTATTTGACCGTCATTTGTTAGCAGAATAATTTCTTGGGTGGGATGGTATGTCGCAATGATTTGAAGCAAAATTGAGATAGCGGATGGCTCTCTTGACAGTCGTTACAGATAATCTGTTAGCGATAATTCAGTTAGGAATTGCAAGTGATGCGGAACCGTAGAGACTGTATAATCTCATTACATTTGCGGGACAGGGGCGGATTTACGCCGAACTTTCCCCGTTTCTTCCAAAGGTTTTTTTGTTGGAACCGATTTTTGCACATTTATGAGGTTATCACAACTCTGCTTTGTTTACAGAAAAAACTGTGAAGCCTGTCAACAGCCGAACAAATCGCTGCACCGGAAGGCATGAATATCATTGGTTGGTTGCACGCCATTCAGTAATTTATGCCACTATTTTTGCTTGCATCGTCTGTGCCACACTTTACTGTACCGGGTTCTAGCCCAACTCGATCGCACGCTCAAAAGTTGGGAGACTGGCGAAAAATTTGTATTGGCGGGCTATAAGGGCGATCGACAAACCGCCCGCCCCGGAAACCAAAGCTGACACAACATCCACAACCGCAGAGGATTTTGGCTAAAGTCCTTGAGAACAGAATTTAAGGAGCGATCGCAATTGCCTGCGTTTTTTGTGCTCGGAGATAGCTCGGATTTGCTACAATCTAATCGCACACGCGACTAGAAGGGATTATGACCGAACTATTAGATGAGGCACTTTCTATTGAAATGGCCGCTCGCATCAAAAGCAACCGTAAAAACTGCTTTGACAACGCTTGTAAAGCAGCGTTAGCCACCGAGGGCGCGATTTATGTTCAAGGCTTTTTAGCCGTGCCGGGAGTGCCATATAAACCCATCGAATATAGCTGGATTGAACTCGACGAGCGAATTATTGACCCCACATTTCCCCATCTCGGTTTCATCGCTCAAGACATTCATTACTTCCCAGTCCAGCGCTTCAGCGTCAAGAAACTCAAAGCAATCCTAGAAGAATCAAAAGAAGATTATCCTGAAGACGACCCGCTGCCGATTTATGGCAATCAACCTTATGAATATTACGGCGATTTGATGTTAGGCGGTAGCGATTACCAAAATGCTTACGATTTAGCTGCAGCTAAATGCCGGGAATTAAACCAACCCAAAAAACAGGATGCAAACTAATTCAACACTTACAAAAAAATGGTTAGGCGCGCTACTTACAGCGGTACTTTAGCCACTGTTGTGTTGATTAATATACTTCATCATGACTTTCCAAATCTACAAACACGGCTTTTCCGTCTTCTGTAAAGTAGAAAAGTACCCTTTCGTCGTAATCTACGCTAAAGCTCCAAAAATCCTTGAGCCTACCGGACAATTTATGAGTTTTTAAGCTTGGTTCAAACGGCTCTCTGATGAACTGTTCCAGCTTTTGCCAAAACCTAGCCTCCAAATCAGCATCGCCTTTGATCCGCTTTTTGAAAGCACGCTTGAATGAAGAACTGAAACTGACTTCCACGATTATTCCTCTATCATTACTCTAAGTTCATTGATGTTAGCGGAAAATTTCAGTTCACCTTTTTGTTGTTCAATCTGCGCTGACTTAAAGTTTTGATATATCTCTTCGCGACGTTCTTCCCGGAGATATTGCTTCAACAACAGTTGAAGCTCTTGCTTTTCGTCAGTAGAAAGATTCTTGATCGTCTCGACCACATCACTGAAAGTCATAACTTACAAAACCCTATTGTGCTGATTAGATTATAGCAAAAAATATCCTTTTGGTTGACTTTCGTTTCTCGTTATGCGCCTCTGCCTAGTCTTAAAAAAAGCAACAAATCTCACTATTTACCATTCTCAACCTTCCAAGATTCAGGAAACCTCGAATAATGAAAAGCAGCCAATAACGGATCTAACTTTTGCTCCCACATCAAATCCGCCAATAATTTAGCCGTCACCGGAGCCAACAAAATGCCGTTGCGGTAATGCCCCGTAGCCCATGTCAAATTCTCCCAAGCACTACCACCCAAAATCGGCAACTCATCAGGAGTAGCCGGCCGAAATCCCCACCAAAACTCCAAAATCGGATAATTTTGTAATTCGGGATATAACTTAATCGCTCCTGCTAGCAAAGTTTGGATTCCCGCAGGGGTATTTCCCGGCGTGAAATCCACATTTTCGCTAGTTGCACCAATAATAATTCGGCCATCTTGACGCGGCACAATATAAATGCCCGTCCCGAATAGAACGGTTTGCAGGGGCTGGATAACTCCCCAATCTTCTGGTACACATACTGACAGCATTTGTCCCTTTCTTGGAAAAACCGGAACATTCAATAACTGCTCAGACCAAGCACCCGCAGCCAAAACATAACGGTCTGCTTGCAATTTTCCTGCTGTTGTTTCAATGCCAAAAACTCGGTTTCCCTGCCGAATAATTTCCCCTGCATTGCCTTGAATAATCTCAATCTTTAATTCTTTAGTTGCGGCCTGAAGCGTCCGAAATAAAGCGCGGTTGTCAACTTGAGCGTCGTCAGGATACCACCAACCGCCAATTACTTCTTTACCTAATCCAAACTGGTGCTGGCGAACTGCATCTCTGTCCAACCATTGATAATTAAGGTTTGACAAAAGTGGCTTTTCTTGAAGCTCATTTTGACAAACTGGTGCGAGAATTCCCGATCGCCAATATCCCGTTTTCAATCCGGTAATATCTTCTAGCTGTTCCACCCAGGCGGGATACAGTGCGCGGCTTTGCAAGCACAAATCCAGCATCGGACTGGGGGGAATTCGTTCGGCTTGCGGGGCAAGCATTCCAGCAGCAGCCCGCGCCGTCGGTTGTTTAGAATCGGCGGTGATAACCGCGACAGATGCCCCTCGCAATTTCAGTTCTACTGCTAGCGAAAGGCCGATTATTCCGCCGCCAATAATCAGAATATCTTTAGATGAATTCATTAACTTTTATATGGACTTTCTGGGTTTTTTAACCGAAAGCATCTAGGATACAAGCCCCCGGATTCATCCGTGGAGAAATAAATAAAAAACGTGTATCCGAGAAACTTGCCCCCCGAATTTATCCGTGGGGTCAATGCTTCAATCTAAAATCTAAAATCTAAAATCTAAAATCGATAGATCTCTCGGATTTCTTTATGGTAAGATGCCGCGTGTGCACCTTACAGTTAGAATTCTTGCACAAGTCTTACAGATTATCTGGCAAGGCGATCGTCCTATCTGCCTTCCTTAACAAAAAATCTATGCTTGGGGTTTCCAGACAGTTTCAGAACCTTGACCCCAGAAACCGTCATATTTTGTCACCTTAATATCGCCTAAAACCTTGGTTTGGCAGGACAAACGGCGGTTGGAGGTGGAAGAATGGGGAGGAACCGAAAGTCGGGCTTTTTCGCGCCACTGGGGCTCGGAAACTTCGCCCTCGACGGTGACGGCGCAGGTGCCGCAAGTGCCGAGGCCGTGGCAGTTGATGACTTTGGCATTGCCGTTGTAGAGATCAATGCCGTTTTTGAGCAAAACTTCACGGAGATTGGCTCCGCGATCGCACTCAAATGTTTTTCCTTGCGCTTGTACCTTGACCACAGTAATTTACCCCAGTTAGATTTATGTTAATTTTCCTATATATTATCGCATTAAATTCAAATAAATTCATCTAATATGGTAAGTGATATATTACCAATTTCTCGATCGCAATTTCCCATGACAAATCGGCTCTGGATCTACGATACCACGCTGCGAGACGGTGCTCAGTGCGAGGGACTCTCCTTATCTCTCGAAGACAAACTGCGAATTGCTCGACAGTTAGACAGTTTAGGAATTCCCTTTATTGAAGGCGGCTGGCCGGGGGCGAATCCTAAAGACGTACAATTTTTTTGGCGTCTCAAAGAACAGCCCCTAACTCAAGCAGAAGTTGTAGCTTTTTGTTCGACTAGGCGGCCGGGAACTACGGCAGCTAATGATGAAATGTTGCAGGCTATTTTGTCCGCCGGTACTCGCTGGGTGACGCTGTTTGGCAAGTCGTGGGATTTGCACGTTATTGAAAGTTTGAAGACCACGCTAGAAGAAAATCTGGCGATGATTCGAGATACAATTGAATATTTGCGGAGTCAGGGCAGGCGCGTTATTTACGATGCCGAACACTGGTTTGACGGCTACAAACACAATCGAGATTATGCTATTAAAACTTTAGAAGTAGCCGCGGATGCCGGTGCAGAATGGCTGGTGCTTTGCGATACTAACGGCGGTACTTTGCCTCACGAAGTCAGTCAGGTTGTTCGCGATGTTTTAGAATCTTTAGGAACTAATCGACAAAAATTTTTACAATTAGGAATTCACACTCACAACGACTCCGGAGTTGCGGTTGCTAATGCTTTGGCTGCTGTGCGGGAAGGAGTGAGGATGGTACAGGGAACTATTAACGGTTACGGCGAACGCTGCGGCAATGCCGATTTATGTTCCTTGATTCCTAATTTTCAGCTAAAGCTGGGTCATAATTGCATTGAAGACGAGCAATTAGTTAAATTAACTCAAGTAAGTCGATCAATTAGTGAAATTGTCAATCTAGCTCCCGATGATCATGCTCCTTTTGTCGGTCTTTCGGCTTTTGCTCACAAAGGCGGAATTCACGTATCGGCTGTTGAAAAAAATCCGTTAACTTACGAACATTTGGAACCGGAAAAAATTGGCAACAGGCGGCGAATTGTGATTTCCGATCAAGCGGGTTTGAGCAATGTTTTGGCGAAGGCGCGCACTTTTGGCATGGATCTCGATCGCAAAAATCCTGCTTGCCGCCAAATTCTGGAAAAATTGAAAGATTTAGAAAGCCAGGGATATCAATTTGAGGGGGCTGAGGCTTCTTTTGAATTGTTAATGCGGGAGGCTTTGGGAAAGCGCAAGCGTTTATTTGAAATCAAAGGTTTTCAAGTTCACTGCGATAAAGGTAGGGAGGAAACAGTTAATTCTTTAGCAACGGTGAAAGTGACTGTTAACGGTCAAGATATTCTGGAATGCGCGGAAGGAAACGGGCCTGTTTCGGCACTTGATGCGGCTTTGCGGAAGGCTTTGCGGAATTTTTACCCGGCAATTACTGATTTTAACTTAACCGATTATAAGGTGCGAATTCTGGACGGATGTGCGGGAACTTCTGCTAAAACTCGCGTGTTGGTTGAGTTTAGCAACGGTCAAGACCGCTGGACGACTGTTGGGGTTTCTGGTAATATTTTGGATGCTTCTTATCAGGCGGTTGTTGAGGGTTTGGAGTATGGTTTGGTGTTGGGAGATAGGGAGGCGATCGTTTTAACTGTGTCGAGTTATTAGGTTGACGGCGAAGAGAAGTTGCCTGAATATCGATGTTTAAATAGATATCAGGCGATTTCAAGAGAGGGTTAGCCAATTTAAAAAAGGTGAAACCTAAAATTTTGCATCATTCTTAATAAGGATTTTATGGGCTGTGAGTTATCCTAGTTGTTTAACCCAATTCATAATTGTCGTATGATGTACACCTTTGACTCTTTCAATCTCCCTAAAACCCATGCCATTAACATACATTTGTAGGCATTCGTCTTTCACTTCTTGAGCATAACCTCTGTGCTGTTCATAGCAGTCTATAAATTGTCTACCACAGGTAACACACAGGTAGTTCTGCTTGCCTTTTTTTCGCCCATTTTTATTGATATGAGTTGACTTACATTCAGGACATTTCATAGAATATAACTTGTGTTAAATTGTTTTTTGTGAATTGCTCTCATAATCAATTATATCTTAATTCAGCAACGCCGATTATTTAATAATGTGGTGCGTGATGACACAATCATTTTTGCTATTCATGGTAACTCTGTATGAGGAGTTTCATCCCTCATACAGAGTTACCAGTCTCTTTCAATGGCTCATTCTAGCTAAGACTGCTTTTTCACGTCATTATTATTACCTTCCCCAACGATTGATCGCATTCCTTCGAGCGTAGCGGGAATGCTGCGCGGGTCCATAAACATCACCTTGCTGCTGCCACTGGTGCCAATTTTTAGACCCATATCCAGATAGTTTTGAGCTAACAAAAATTGTAAAGCTTCCCGCGCAGTGGGGTCATTTTGCAGAGTTTTGGCGATAATTTGCAAGGCCTCAGAAGTAGCTTGAGCTTTCAAAACCTGACTTTGGCGTTCTGCTTGAGCTTTCAAGACGATCGCCTTTTGTTGAGCTTCCGCTTCTAAAATAGTCGCTTTTTGGCGCGCTTCTGCATCCAAAACTTGCGCTTCTGCTTTACCTTTGGCGCTGTTAACTGCTGACTCGCGTTCGCCCTCGGATGTCAGAATTGCCGCCCGCTTGCGTCGATCGGCTGCCATCTGCAATTCCATCGATTCCTGTACAGTTTTAGAAGGGATAATATCCCGCAATTCTACCCGTGTTACTTTCACTCCCCAAGGATCGGTAACAATATCTAAATCTCTGAGCAATATTTCATTAATTTGAGAACGAGCAGTAAAGGTTTGTTCGAGATCCAGTTGACCCATTTCGGCGCGAATTTGAGTCAGCACCATATTTACCATTGCAGACTGGAGATTTTCTACTTTGTAACAAGCTTTTTCCAAGTCTACAATGCGCCAGTAAACCACAGCATCAACGGTGATGGAAACGTTATCGCGGGTAATACAAGCTTGCGGAGGAATATCTAAGACTTTTTCCCGAATTGTTTGTTCGTAAACGACCCGATCGAGAAACGGCTTGACAAAATTCAAACCTGGTTCGAGTCTCCTGCCACTGTATTTACCTAAAGTTTCCACCAGCGCTTCATTTCCCTGATTGATAATCTTGACGGAACCTGCGAGGGCTGAGCCGCCAAGTGCTAAAAATACAAGTAAAAAAAATTGTTCCACGGTTGCCTCCTATAAATGTTGACTTTTGACTAAAAACTAATGACTGATGACTTTTGACTAAAAACTGATGACTGATGACTAATGACTGATGACTAACTACTAATTGTCTGTGATTAATTCCACATTTTGTTTAAGAATGCAAGAGATTTTCGGGCAAAACTATCAGAGTAGTGCCTTTCCGTCCGACGACAATTACGTTTTGGTTGGGGGGGATAGTGGCCTTCGTGTCTTCGCAGCGAGCTTGCCAAGAATTCCCCTCATAAATGACTCGGCCGGCTTCTCCGGGGGGAATTTCTGTTAAAGTTTTGGCTTCCTGAGAATCTGCGATCGCCCTTGCGGTGCCTTTTGGTATCAACCGCCGAGACACCAGCACAAAAACTGTCGAAAATACCATCCACAGGAATATTTGTAAATTAACGTAAGGTAGAACTAGAGAGCATCCAGCTACCGCGAAGGCGCTCAGTCCCATCATAAAAGCGACAAAAGCAGTCGGGAGAAATAGCTCTGCCAAACAGAGCAAAGACCCAGCTATCAGCCAAAGGAGCGTAGGAGTCAAGATCATAAAAAGAATAGGTGATACTATTTAGATCTTAGATTGGAAATTTAAGATTTAAGAATTGCCAACAACTGACTATGCAAGGGTTTGCGACTTGCAGCCCCTCAGAGCGATTTTTCGCGCAGCAGTACCAGGTTGAGGCTTCCATCGTACTCCAAGTCTGAGTTTAGTAACTTAAATTACAATTTAAGCCGGTGCAGACTGGCAGAAACTACAATTTCTAGGGGCCCAAAGGCAGTTAAGAAATTGATAGGGGCTAAAATCAGTTTATTCTCAAGCTCATGAATTTGGGCTGGCGAATCATATATCTTCAGAATCTTTTTACACAAACTATTTCGATATGATCAGCAGTTTCTCCGAACCCATTTATTGCCCGAATCTTAGCTGTCCCGATCCCCGCAATACCTTTGGCCGCCAGCACTGTGCAGCGTGCGAAACGGATTTAATTTATCGCTATGTGTGGGTGGTGGGGCAAGCAGCCGAGGAAGTGCCGACGGGTAAGGTAATAGCCGATCGATACTTTGTCATTGCACCCCAAATCTGGCTCGACAGCCGTCCAGCTTTGCCTCCGAGCGTCCCGGAACAACTGCCGGATACGATTATGCCTTACCTGCATTTGTATCCCCAACGGCTGCATACGCCGGAAGTATACGGTTTTTGTTCCCTAGGGGAAGCACCGGAAGCGACAGAGGTGCTGTTGTTGGAAAATGTGCCCATCAATAATTTCGGTCGCCTGTATCCTTCTATTTTAGAAGCTTGGTCTGGGACAACCGCCGCGCGCCAAGTTTACTGGCTGTGGCAAATGCTCCAACTGTGGGCGCGACTATCGGAACAGGGAGTCGCTTCGAGTTTGCTGGTACCGGAAAATTTGCGGGTGGAAGGTTGGCGGGTACGCCTGCTGGAACTGCACCGGGGCAATTTTGTACCGACGCTACGGGATTTGGGAGATGTGTGGTCAGGCTTGGTGGAATCAGCGCAACCCGAGGTGCAGTCGAAACTCGGAGAAATTTGTCAGTTTATGCGCCGCAGCAGCATGAATTTCGACGCGATCGCCCTGGAACTAAACGATTTACTATTAGAACAAGCCGCTCAATTGCCTCTGCACTTAGAAGTAGTCGGCATGACTGATACCGGGCCACAGCGCTCCCAAAATGAAGACAGTTGCTATCCGGTTGCTGCTGATTTTCAATTTAGCAAAACTTCAGGGGGCGAGAAATTAATTCCTTACTTAACAATGGTTTGCGACGGGGTTGGAGGCCACGAAGGAGGAGAAGTTGCCAGTCAATTAGCCGTGCAATCCCTGAAAGCTTTAATCCAAAATTTGCTCGCAGAAATTGCTCAACAAGAAGAGTTGATGACGCCAACAATGGTGATCAAGCAACTCGAAGAAATAGTCCGAGTTGTGAATAATGTGATTTCTGCTCAAAATAATGAGCAGGGAAAAGAGTTGCGGCAACGGATGGGGACGACTTTGGTGATGGCCCTCCAGTTGCCTCAAAAAGTGAAAAATTCCGAGGATTTGCCCTCAAATAACAGCCACGAACTTTATTTAGTCAATGTTGGAGACAGCCGCGCTTATTGGATTGGCAGAAATTACTGTCACCGGCTGACTGTGGACGACGACGTAGCCTCAAGGGAAGTCCAGCTAGGACATTGTTTATATTGGGAGACTCAACTGCGATCGGATGCAGGAGCCCTGACTCAAGCTTTGGGCACGCGGGATGCCGATTTCCTGCGCCCGACGATTCAGCGATTTATTGTCGAAGAGGAAGGCTTACTGCTGCTGTGTTCCGACGGTTTGAGCGACAACGACTGGGTAGAGAAATCTTGGGAGAATTATGGCCCAGAGGTGCTTGAGGGCAAAATGTCTTTGGAAGCGGCAGTTCAGTCTTGGATTCGTCTCGCCAACGAGAAAAATGGTTATGACAACACCTCCGTGGTAGCGACTCACTGTCGGATGTCGCCGGAGAGATTGGTACTGTTTGATCCGGCGGTGGCCTCAGCGCCGGCGTCAGCGCCAGTGTCAGCCTCGGTGTCGCTGCCGCCTTCCCTCGTCGCTGCGTCCCTCCAGAAGTCCGGGAGGGTTCCAGAATCTCAGCTTTCAGAATCGTCCAAACAGTTGTTGTACCCCGAAACTTCCCCCGCCCCGGAACCAGTTCAAAAACGGCGCTCCAAGCTGCCGCTGCCCCTACTGGGGGTGTTGGGGCTGATATTAGCCGGCGGCGGTTTAGGTTTGTGGGTGCAAAGCCTCCAAAGCCCGCAGCCAGATCCCGCACAACTTCCACCACCGCCGGAAACTCCCGCCCCAAGTCCTTCGGAGAGTCCCTCGCCCGGGGCCGAGAGTCCCTCGCCGTCGCCGGAATCGACTCCTGCGGAAATTCCGCCGCCCGGGGCCGAGAGTCCCTCGCCGTCGCCGGAATCGACTCCTGCGGAAATTCCGCCGCCCGATAGCGAGAGTCTCTCGCCGTCGCCGGAATCGACTCCTGCGGAAATTCCGCCGGAAGAAGCGGAAACTCCTTTGCCATCAGCAGAGTAAGCGAGAGTCTCTCGCCGTCGCCCGAATCCACTTTGAGCTTACAAAACAATGCTTCGAGAGTCGCAGCTCTCTACTATCCAAATTCGGGAAAACTTTCCCAGTGTAAATGGAATGATTTCTGCTAGAGGTCGTTGATTTACAGCATATTCCATGTAGATGTAGATCGCGAGAAACCGGGTTTTTTGAACAGAATCAGTAAGGATGCGAGAACTGTAAAGAAACCTGGTTTTGCGCGGTGTGCTTTATAAACCTGGAATACGCTGTATATAAATCACACTTCATACCAATTTAATGTGAAGTTGCACATATCTCGATCCCCCTAAATCCTCCTGGTTGTTGGGGGACTTTGAGAACAATCTTGTCCCCCCCTTATTAAGGGGGGCGCCAGGGTGATCGGATTCTATGCAACCTCATAAAAAATTGGTATCACAGGGGAGCATCTCACTTTTGCAGCCAAGCTAGAAATTGGAGTTTTGAGCCAGAAGAAGTGTTTTTACAAATATGAGATGCTTCCATCACAGTTAATGATTTTGTATCATAGTCCGCTTGCAGAAACAAGATGGCTAAAAAGTCAGCCATCACTACAAAAAGTAGTTAAAAATGCTTAATAATTTCCGTGCAGCTAACAATTAGCGATTAGCAACTAACAAGATAAGCTTTTTTTATCTTGACGGCGCACAATTTATTAACTATAATTACCAGGCTAAAAATAACAAAAATCTTACGCCTAACAGTTTTTCTCAAATAACCGTTAAACTATTCTAACGTTTGCGCGTACCCAACCTCGCAGGCACAACCTATATCTGTTAAGGATTCGTCCTGATTCACAGGAGCAAGATTTTAAAATATGCATCTCAGCGAACTGACTCACCCAAACCAATTACACGGCCTCTCGATTCATCAACTCGAACAAATTGCCCGACAAATTCGAGAAAAGCATTTAGAAACTGTAGCCGCTAGCGGCGGCCACCTCGGCCCAGGATTGGGTGTAGTCGAACTGACCTTAGCACTCTACCAAACACTCGACCTCGATCGCGACAAAGTTACTTGGGATGTCGGCCACCAAGCTTATCCTCACAAATTAATCACCGGCCGCTACAACCAATTCCACACCCTACGCCAAAAAGACGGCGTTGCAGGCTATCTCAAGCGCTGCGAGAGCAAATTTGACCACTTCGGCGCAGGTCACGCTTCCACAAGCATTTCCGCAGCGTTAGGAATGGCAATGGCGCGCGACCTCAAGGGGGAAAACTTTAAAACTGTAGCAGTCATCGGCGACGGCGCATTGACTGGCGGCATGGCACTCGAAGCCATCAACCACGCGGGCCATATGCCGAAAACCAATTTGTTAGTTGTGCTCAACGACAACGAGATGTCAATCTCGCCCAACGTCGGTGCAATTACGCGGTATTTGAACAAGATGCGATTGTCGCCACCGGTGCAGTTTCTCAAAGATAACTTAGAGGAACAATTCAAACACATTCCCTTTGTCGGTGAAACTTTTACTCCAGAAATGGAGCGCCTCAAAGAAGGAATGAAACGCTTGGCTGTCTCGAAAGTTGGAGCAGTAATTGAAGAATTGGGCTTTACTTACATGGGCCCGGTAGATGGACACAATTTGGAAGAGTTAATTGCCACTTTCAAACAAGCTCATACCATCCAAGGGCCGGTGTTGGTTCACGTTGTGACGGTGAAAGGCAAAGGATATGCGATCGCCGAAAAAGACCAAGTAGGATATCACGCCCAAAATCCCTTTAACTTAGCCACCGGCAAAGGCATTCCATCCACTAAACCCAAGCCTCCAGCTTACTCGAAAGTCTTTGCCCACGCCCTGGTCAAGCTAGCAGAAGATAATCCCAAAATTGTCGGCATTACTGCTGCAATGGCAACCGGAACAGGCCTGGATAAACTTCATGAAAAACTGCCTAAACAGTACATTGATGTCGGGATTGCTGAACAGCACGCCGTGACTTTATCCGCTGGTTTAGCCTGCGAAGGAATGCGCCCGGTTGTGGCAATTTACTCGACATTTGTGCAGCGAGGCTATGACCAAATAATTCACGATGTTTGCATCCAAAATTTGCCAGTTTTCTTCTGTTTGGATCGCGCAGGCATTGTCGGTGCTGACGGCCCCACTCACCAAGGAATGTACGACATTGCCTTCTTGCGCTGCCTGCCAAATATGGTAGTTATGGCACCAAAAGATGAGGCAGAATTGCAGCGGATGATAGTCACGGGAATCAACCACACCAGCGGCCCGATCACGATGCGTTACCCGCGTGGCAACGGTTACGGCGTACCTTTGATGGAGGAAGGTTGGGAAGAATTGCCGATCGGCAAAGCCGAAATTCTCCGCAACGGCGACGATGTGCTGATCTTGGGTTACGGTTCAATGGTTTATCCGGCAATGCAAACTGCCGAGATGCTGAGCGAACACGGTATTGAAGCAACTGTGATCAATGCGCGTTTTGTCAAGCCTTTGGACACCGAATTAATCTTGCCTTTAGCACAGCGAATCGGCAAAGTTGTCACAATGGAAGAAGGCTGTTTGATGGGTGGCTTCGGTTCCGCAGTTGCTGAATCTTTGCTCGACAATAATGTTCTCGTGCCACTGATGCGGCTGGGCGTACCGGATACATTAGTAGATCATGCAACACCAGAGCAATCATTTGCAAGTTTAGGATTAACTCCATCGCAAATGTGCGATCGTATCTTAGCAACATTCAGCCGCAAACAGGCTCCTGTTAGCGTGTAAATAGCTAGAATTGTAGGGTGTGCCTAGCGCACCTTACTCTTCGACATCCGATCTATGACAGTGAAAGAGGAGCATGATTGAAGGAAGATTTGAGGATAAGGGAGAAAAAACAATGACTAACGTGAAACCAAATCGTACCGTGCGGCGGGGAAGATTGTTCCCCGAAATTCAGTGGTCAGAAGAAAAAAAAGCCCAGTGGCGAGCTGAAAGAGAAGCATTTTATCAGCGCTGCAAACCAATTTTCGATCGCCTCAAACCAGAATTGATTAAAACCCACTACAACTGGTACATGGCGGTTGAACCTGATAGCGGGGAATATTTTATCGACAAGGATGATATGCAAGTTGCAAACATAGCCCATGAAAAATACCCGAAAGCTAAATTGCAGGTTTTTCGGATCAATGAAACCGGAGTTTGTGGCACAATATGATTCAAGGAAGATTTGGTGATGAGGACGAGCTATTTTTTGAACTTGAACTGATTGCTGATAACGGCTTAGAATTACCTGTTGATGCTCTGCTTGATACAGGTTTTTCTGGCTGGTTAGCAATGGACAGTCAGGATTTAGATGGACTGGATTGGACATATGTGAAACAAGAAAAAATGCGAACAGCCAAGGGAGAATTTGATTTTGAACTTTATGTAGGAAAAGTGCGTATTGATTACCTAGAATTTGACATTCCCGTTCATGTGGGTGACGGAGTACCGGAAATTTTAATAGGTCGCCAGTGGCTGAAAACTCGGCGGTTAGTAGTTGATATGCCTGCGGGTATTTTGACATTGGAAGCGAGTTAAAAGCAAAATGAATTTAAAAAGTTTTGACATAGTAATAGTCGGAGCAGGCCCAGCAGGCGGTCACTGCGCGAGAATCCTAGCCCAATCCGGTCACAAAGTCTTGCTGGCAGAGCAAAACGACAATTTTTATAAAAATGACTTTTCTAGCGCCGCTACACCTCTAGAAACTCTCTCTAAATTCGATTTACCTAAATCCGTTATCGGCAGTTTTTGGCACAAACTTACTATTGAAACTAGCAAAGTCAGTCAAACTTGGGAGTCTCCCGAAAGCTTGGGAGTTGTTCTCAATTTTGCTAAATTTAGAGCATTTTTGGCCAGCGAAGTTGAGCGATTTGGCGGTGAAGTTTGGCTTGGTTATCGCTACACCGGACATTCACAAAGCAAGAGCGAAACAACAGTCGAGTTTAAACAGTTATCCGACGGTCAACTTATCAAAGTTAGCACTAAAGTATTGGTTGATGCTACTGGCTTTGCTAGGGCGATCATGTACGAAAAAGAGAATGATAAGCCTGATTTTTTGTCGGGAACCGGCATCGAATATTTGATTGAAGTAGAGCCAGAAGTTTACAATAAATACAGCGGTGATTTAATCTTATTTGTGGGCGATAAATGGATGCCTAAAGGTTATTCTTGGATATTTCCCATGGAACAAAATAGGCTGAAAGTTGGTGCTGCCCGCATTTTTTTAGATCAGAAAACACTGAGGCATTTGTCACCGCTGAAAAAATATATTGATTTACTGATTGATGAATATCTAAAGTCTAAAAATTATAAAATTCTTGACAAACACGGTTCCATGCTGAAGTATAGTCGTGGTTTGAAGGATATTTATTGCAAGCATAATATAATTGCGATCGGCGATAGTGTTTCGACAGTAAATTTTTTGGGTGGCGAAGGGATTAGACACGGGATGGATGGTGCCCAAATCGCGGGGAAATATATTCAAAGGTATTTGGAGGGGAAAATCTCAGATTTTCGGGATTATGAGACGGAAATGCACCGCAAGTTTGATCGGAAATGGAATATTTCGGAACGGTTGGCGGTGAGAAAGTATATCGATGATGTTAATGATGAACTGACCGATAAAATAATTTCTTATTTAAAGTATATGAAAACTGAAGATGTGATGGATATTTTATTTTATTATAAATTTGAGAAAATTTCCAGAGGGTTAGGCGGTTATTTGCAGAGAAAAATCAAGGAATTGATTAATAAATTTCACTTGTAAGGTGCGTCCGTTGAGAGATTGTTAGTTGAGGGAAAAATCTCGCTGATTGACTAAGCTAATTTTAAGGCATTTTCTGCGGTGACTTGAATGCGCGGCAGCGACAATAAAGAATCTTCAAAACTGCTCAAATTTAATGTATATGATACACCAAAAGTATATCCACTCGCTCCAATTAAATGCGCTACAATTGGATCAACATCGCCGTAAGGATAGGCAAAACATTTAACAGGTTTCTCTAATTCCCGTTCCAAGATAGCACGGGATTTGCCTGCCTCCCGCACAATTTCTGTCGGCGACAATGGAGTCAAAGGTTGATGAGTGGCAGACATAGAACCAAATTCAATCCCTGCATCCCTCAGTTGCAAAATTTCCGACCATCCCATTAACGGCACTTCTTCAAATTCCGCTTTTTCCCAACTATTTGTCTTTCCTATTGACTCCGCTACGAGAAAAACAGTTGCTGTAAAATCAAACCGTTTTAGTAGAGGCCAAGCATATTGGAAAAAGTCGAGATAGCCGCCGTCAAATGTCATCAATACAGCTTTACCGGGTAAAGGAGTTTTAGCCAGTTTCGCGCTTCGCCAATTTTCCCAACTCGCACTGTAATAACCCAGATTTTTGAGATTGTGTAACTGTTGTTCAAAAATTTGGGGAGTAACTGCGTCTAAACCGTCAGGAGAAATGTGGCGGTAGGAGAGAATCGGGAGTTTTTGTGTAACGCTATGGTTGTCCAAAAGTTGAGGTTTCACGGAGTGAGAAACTTCCCGATAAGAAGATTTTGAGCCAATGATTTCCGGTGCGTAAAATACTTGCTTTGGAAACTTATTTTCTTGGGGAATTTGCATTGTCGGTTCCCCAGCGATTGCTGCGACTGACTCGATTTCCGGCAGCGCCGCCGCCGGGAGTGAGGCGCGGCGGCTGACACTCGTCCCGATCGCACCCGATCGCCTGCCGAACATCACCGCATTTTGGGGGTAAATGCCCCCTGCACCCGGTGCATTCAACCAGTCGGGCAAATTAGACCTTTGTTGAGCACAAGAGGCTAAGCGCGATCGTAGCCATTGCTTGCCGTTGAGTGGTTTTCCCAGCAAAGCTTCTCGCACGGTGGCGATGCACAACTCAAAACCCATATTTCGATTAATTGTCGATCGCAATTTTTGAGCCGAAACAAAATTATTTTCCACCGCAACAGTGACAATACCGACAGCAACGCCGCCTACTTTCACCAGCACATTTATTTCAGAAAGCTCAACTTTTATATTAGCAAATTCCTCGCTAACTTCTACAGAAATCAAATCTTTTTCGAGGGTAATTGTTGGGACTTTCTCAGCTATTTCAGGCTTGTAGAAATCCTCCAAATGCCAATGCGGACGCCCCCATAATTCTTGCATAAATAGCGTCCAGTCATGTTTAGGGTGCAATGGTTCCAGCAAATTTTCCCACAATTTATTGCCTTTTTCGCAGCGATTGCGTTGAAAGAAGCGATCGAGAATTTGCCAAGCAAACTGGGCTGCAACCGCATCCGCCAAAACCGCAGCCGCCACCATGCCATCGCAAATAGGCAATTCAATAATACCGAGTTGAATTCCTTCTAGTTGGATCGTACAGCACAGGCGATCGCATATTTGCAAAGCGTAAATATCCGAAATTGGTTCGCTCACTTCCACCGTAACTTTCCACGCCATTTCACCCTGGACTCGCTGAATTTTCTCTAAAATATATCTAATTTCATTTCGCGTGAAAATTTTATGATATTTGTGAACGTTACTACTTTTGACATCTCTCTCAATTCCTTTATGCCAAGGTAGATTTAAACTTAGCTTGGCTGCTTTTTCTTGATAATTAACGAGCATTGTATCGTCATATTCAATGCCCATAAAATTACAAATTTGTCCTAAAATTAGTGTTTTGTTATCTAAAAGTTCCTCATATTTAACTAATATATGATTGGATTTATTAATGTATTTGTGGCTAGTTAACATCGCGTGTTCCCACCGATAGATACAGTGGTTTAAATCCCAACCAGCGCCCCACAATTCGTTAAAACTCCTAGTAGCATCATACATAGAAGCTATTGTATCCATACCGTTTCGCAAAATATGTATAAATTTCGCATCCGGCAAAAAGCGCTCTATGTCATCAATAAAATATATGTGTTCCGGCGTTTTTTCCAACCAAATGCTTTTTTTTTGTTCAGCAGCCAAACCATCCAAAACTCTCACAAACCAACTAGCTTTAGCTTCCACAGTTTGGCTGTCATCAAAATCTTTCAAAAGTTCAGGACGTTTAATCTCATCCTTAAAAAAAGCTTCCATTCTACCTGGCAACTTTCCCGCAAACTGATCGTATAGCAAATAGTGAAAAAACTTAGATTCTGGAAAAGAAATAACTTCGGGATGAGCAGCTAATAAGCTTTGAAGAATTGTCGTGCCACTGCGAGGCGAGCCTAGGAGAAATATGCGTTTCATAACATTTTGCAATTATTATAATTAACTCTAGATTTTGAGGTGGGTTGGGTTTCGTTCTCGGAACCCAACCTGCCAATTCTAACTCCAAGTAAAATCCTGTTTTAACAAATCAGATAGTTCCTGATTATAAGGCTTGAAATAATCTGTTAGTTGTTGTTCGATTGCTGCTGGTATTTTGCTGTACTCCTCGATCGCATTAATCTCATATTGTTTACTTGCGATCGCACTAATATCCAAGAAATCTAACACTTCCGAAAAAACTTTATCGGTATTTGCCTCAAAATCTTCGCTTTTGAGAATTAGCAACTGTTCCCTCGGAAAATAATCAAGCCAATTCCTGATTTGTTCAACATAAATTCCTCGCGACAAATACGAATAATGTTGGTGGTTGAAACTGTAATAACTTTGATCGGTTTTAATTTTTTCAATTTCACCTTTTAGGCGATCGGGTTCGGAAGTAATCGCCTTTTCAAAATCCAGCTTTTCGCAGCCGATCGCCACTTCTAAATGATAGTGCAGCCAAGCTCGTTTGACCGGGTTTCGCAGCATTACAATCAGCTTAACATCCGGGAAACACTTGTAAACCCGCTCTGCCACCAACGGATGATAAATATAGTAAGGAGTCATTTCCCACAGCAACACCTTTTCATCCGCCACACTGCGCGTCAACTGCTTGCTGTACCAATCAACGCCCCGCTCAAAATTCAAATCAAAAAAGTGAATGTTGCGGGAACCATCTTTGATAATTTGCAAGTGATTTGCGAGATAGCCGGATAGAGGTTCCGTGCCGCACTTTTGAGCGCCAATAATTAAAAAGTCTGGTTCCTGCTTATTTTTCAACTGAGTCGAAATCTTGGCATAGGCGGGATTATCCTTATTCAATGCGTGAACTTTCTCGGCTGGTTCTGGTAAATCCGCAACCTGCATTTTGCCATCAAATTCCCAGCGGTAGGGCGGACAAAGAATCGTTTTTTGGTTGACAGTCGATCGCACATACAGCGGATAAAGGTGCCAATGATAATCGTAGGCGTAAGCAAAACTCTTCTCGTAAACCCCAGGATTCACATAATACTGACCGTTGCCTAAATCCAGCCTGTCTACGTGCAGGCGGATTGTGCCTTTCCCTTCCGCCAGTGGCAGCAATCTGCCCATTTGATTAGTATTAGTTTCAAAACAACTTTGACCGTCTTCCCGGCTAATTGTCACGCCAAAAATAGCAGCCGAAATTGGCTTCGGTACAGAATAATGAATTTCCACAGTAATAGAATCGCCACTGTTTATCTCATCATCCGGCAACACTTTAACATCCGTAATTTCTACTTCCAAAGAACCGAAGCGATTGTCATTGATTCGCAGTTGTGAACCCATACTCGTCACTTCAGGAGGACGCATGGGAGTGCGTTGTTCGGTTGCTGGGCGCATTTCCGACAAATACTGACCGACTACCACTTCCGGTTCCCCGTAAGCCACGATTTCACCTGATTTCAGCCACAAAGCCCGATCGCACAGTTTATGAATTTGCGCCGCGTTGTGAGAAATCAAAACAATCGCACATCCTTGATTCTTAAACTCGGTGATTCTGTTCAAACATTTATTTTGAAAAGCCACATCACCAACCGACAAATGTTCATCAACTAACAGCACTTCTGGATCGGTGTGAACCGCCACCGAAAAAGCCAGCCGCATTTGCATCCCGGTACTGTAAGTCCGCATCGGACTATCAATAAACTGTTGCAATTCCGCAAATTCAACAATATCATCAAACCGGCGCGCAGCTTCCCGACGAGTCAAACCGGCCACCACTGCACCCACAAACACATTTTCTCTGCCCGTTAAATCCGAGTGAAAACCCGCACCCAAATCCAACAAACCGCCAATTCTGCCATTAACTTCAATAGTTCCTTCTTGAGCATGGCCGATACCGCCAACAAGTTGCAGCAGCGTCGATTTTCCCGCGCCATTCTTGCCGAGAATTCCCAGCATTTCGCCGGGAGAAACAGTGAAATTGATATCCCGCAGTGCCCAAAAACGCGCCTGCGGTTTCATCTGCCGAAAACCCGCCAAAGCGGCCTGCATAATCGTATAAGGTCGATCGGCAGAGTAGCGGTTGAAACGTTTCCCCAAACCCTTGACAACAATAGCTTGACGCATTTACAATTCCTCCACAAAAGTATTGCTTTGCCGTCTAAAAATTCCCAGTCCGATCGGCAAAAGAGCAGCCACAACCAAGCTAACAATTAACAGCGCCAGCCAATCCGGCTGCGTACCTTTGAGCAGTATGGCGCGGTAAGCTCCAAGCAGTGGCACCATAGGATTTAACTGATACAAAGGCTGAAATTGTTTCGGGACGCTGTTGAGGTCGTAGAAAATCGGAGTCAGGTAAAACAGCATCTGCAAAACTACGCCCAAAGTATGCTGAGTATCGCGAAAAGTGACATTCAAAGCGGCGAGGGGATAAGCCAAACTGACTGTCAAAATAAACTGAATAACCATCAGCAGCGGCAACACAAACAGCACAGCACTCGGCTGAACGCCATCAATTGCCAGAAAGATAATTAACACCGGCAAAGCTAACAGAAAGTGAATTAGCCCAGTCATAGTAGTGACTACCGGCAAAATTGCCGTGGGAAAATTAGGCTGTCTGATTAGCGCTTTATTGTTGGTAATTAATCCCGTTGCTTGAAATAATGCGGTTTGAGACCAACTCCAGATTAACAAACCGCTGAAAGCAAAGGAAGAAAATTGCGGAATGTTAATCGGTATAACAGAACGAAACACAAAGGAAAATACAGCTAACTGCAACAGCGGATTGATTAAAGTCCAAGCAATCCCCAAAGCCGATCGCTTGTAAAGTAATTTCATATCGCGATCGACCAACACCCGCAGCAAATCGAAGAAATGAGCAATTTTGCGCCTGTCAATCAGCTTTGGAACACTTCTCATCGCACACCTCCGGCAACTTCCTGCGGTTCAGATTGTAGTTGCTCTTCCGGCTCAATCTCAGCTAACTGCTGCGCCTGCAACTGCGCTTTTCTGTAAGCAAAAGGACTGTCGAGAGCTCCCAGCAACTCGCTGACTACCAACTTGCGCGGCAGCCAACCCGGAGACCCCAAGCGGCGCACCAGCCACCAACCAAGCCACTGAAACATAGCAAATTTCCAAATTTCCCAGCGCGGCACAGTCCGGTTGCGATAGCACGTGAGTACATAAGCCCCAAAACCGCGCCCGTTATCCTGCAACTGTCGGCTCAAAGCATCGGCGCTGCGCCGGTGCAAGTGCCACACAAAAGCTCTCGGCTCATAAAAAGTCGAGTATCCCTTAGCCAAAATCCGATGAAACATCTCAATATCCCCACCACCGCGAGTCGCAGTCCCCACATCGAGAGCAACATCAAAATTGCCCACAGCCTCGAAAACTTGCCGCCGGAAAGCCATATTCGCTCCCACGCCGTATTTGCTAGCCCACAGCAACTCCCGCACAGAAAGTTTGCTACCGTCGGTTTTGTGGCGGTCGAGGTTTTGCAGCATTCCGCCATATATCAGTTCAAATTGCTGTTGTGGCAAGGTTTCCAGTTCGGCTGCCGCCACTAAACCGCTCACGGCCATAATTTCTGGGTCAGCAAACGCCGAAGCAATACCCCGCAGCCAACCGCGATCGGGCCGCACGTCGTCGTCAGTAAAAGCAATAATCTCATGCCGCGCTTCCGCGATCCCGCGATTGCGCGCCCAGTCCAATCCTGGCCGTTCTTCCTTGACGTAGCGTACCGGCAATCGCGCGACTAATTCAGCGGTGCTGCTGCTTGCAGGAGCGTTGTCTATAACGATAATTTCGCGCTGGGGATAGTCGAGGGCGAGCAGAGCTTCCAGAGCGCCTTTGAGCAAATCTGTGCGATCGCGCGTGCAGATGACAACACTAATTGACGGCAGGTCGCCATCCGCCACTGCTTCAGAAACAGCGCCGAACTGCTCTCCTAAAGTCGATCGCACCAACTCTTTTCCTAACTGATCCACAATTGTTTGTCGCACTCGCTCAGCGGAAATTGTTTGTTCCCAGGGATTGTTACTAACATAAGCCCAGCCCAGAGGCCGTCCCCGGTAGCGAACTAAAATCCGAACTCCTTCGTATTGTTCGAGTTGCCTAATCGGATTAATCTGTTCGGCAAACTCAATCTCCATAACTTTTATTGCCATAACTTGCTCCTGAAAATTTTGCAGCGGGCACTAGATAGAAAAGTTTTCACTTGGGGCTTTTAAGTTTGGGGTGGCAATTTTCCAATTTCCCAACTTTTGAGGTTTGAGTTTTTGGTTTAACTTCCCCGAATTCAGTAGATATGCACGAAAAAAAATATCTTCTAGGGGCTAGTTTAGCTAAGCATAACGAGATATAAGCGAGAAGATGAAGGCACTCACCTGCCCGAATCCTGTAATCTTTATTTGCACCTATTTACTTAGCTATTAATGGCTAACTCGTAAGTTTCAAAAGCAACTAAAGATTTTTCTTCAAGCGTTTCAGCACTGCGGGGCATACCGTTAACCGCGATCGCCCCAGCCAGCGGTTGAGCAAAGTGAAGCGCCAGAATCGATCGCAAGTGAGCGCCCCGCAGCGGTTCCGCCCCCGCTTGCGGAAAAATATGGCCGACTGTTAGTTGGTCGTAATACAGGTAAACCCCAGCCGGTCGTTCCGCGTCCAGTAGACTTTCTGCCGCTTCCCAACCTTGCTGCAAATCAATGTTAATTTCATGTCCGCCCAAATCAGAACGGGCCGGGCCCCCTTGCATAAAACTAGAAATAGCAGAGCGACTTTTTAGCTCATCAATCACACCCCGCAAATACCAATAACCGCGCAATTTTGCCCGCAACCACCGCCAAGTTTCCCGCATCCCCAAGCTTTCGAGCAAATCCAGAGATTTCCTGCCTCCCACAGCCAGCCAATCCATAACCGCCGGCCAGAAAAACGTGAGCGCCACCACAATCTTATCTACCAAAAAATAAGGAGTTTCGTAGTCTTTTATGTGCAGCGTCGGTCTGAGTTCCGGGTGTCGGCGGCCGATCAAAACATCCGATCGCCCTTCCTGACGAGACCGGCGGAAAGAGCGATCGAGATTGTTTGTTTCGTGTTCGTAATGATAGCCCACAGCATCCTGCGCTAAAGCAAAAGGTACATCAGCTTTCAGCAAACGCAGCCCAAACTCGTAATCTTCCCCGCCGCAGTTCCCGAAAGCCGAATCAAAGCCTTCGAGACGAGCAAACAGTTCTGCATCCAAAGAAATGTTGCCGCTGAGCAAATCTTGATAAGTAAATCGGTGACCAGGTTGGCTCATCTGATAAAACTTCTCTTCCCACCACGATCGCACTTCCACGTCAAAAAACCTAGTTGCTCCGTGCAACTTAGGCGGATAGGGCCCCATGACAGCCGCTCCTGGACGCTCTCGGTGAACCCGTGCGTGGCTTTCCACCAAAGGCGGCAGCGCTTCGATATCGTCGTCGAGAAACAGCAGCAATTTCCCGGTAGCCGAAGCCGCTCCTGTATTGCGGGCGATGGCAGCACTTCGGCAATTTACCTCGATCACCTGCAGTTTAAACGGAGGTTTGTAGTCTTGTAGCATTGCCAAAGTATCGTCAATGCAGCTATCTGCCACTACAATAACTTCCAGCAGGTCGAGCGGATAAGTCTGCGAGTGCACAGCATCAAGAGCGCGCCGCAGCGAAGAACTGCGATTGTGGCTCGGAATAATTATGCTAATTGTTGGATTTTCCCTATTCATATTAGATTGGTATGTGGTAATTAGTAGTTGTTCTTTGGGATTGGGGAATTAATATTTGGTATTTGGTATTTGGGGATTTATAAGTTGTGATTAAAATTTCAAACACTCTTACTTCTTCCCTATCCCCTCAATATCCATCTGTTAAATCCCTTAAATCCATTACACAATCCGTTGCCGGACTTCCCTTTTCCTCCTGACTAATGACTAATCCCCAAAGCTTAGAACTTAGTTTCATTTCCCAGATTCATCATGTGAGTAAATCTAAAATCTAAAATCTAAAATCTAAAATCGATTGACTTCCCCTTTAACTTCCTGCAACCGCTTGCGAGAAGAAAAATAAGCCATCGGCCCGCTAATGCACCCCCGCATTTGAGCCAAAAGTAAATCACTAGGAATACAGTCCGGTTGCTTTCGCAAAGAAGCAAATAACTCAGGAATTTGCTTGTAATACAGCCATCCCCAAGCTAATAGAGGTACACTAAATTCTTTGTTGATTACAAACATCCGCGTCCAGAAAGCATAGACTCCGATTCCGTAGCATCGGAGCAAGTTGCGTAGTTCTTCCCAGGTGCGTCGGTGGCGGTGCCAACTCAAGGCCCTCGGTTCGTAGACGATGCGGTAGCCCGATCGCAAAATGCGGGCAAACTGTGCGCTGTCTGAACCGGCCTTAGCAGGCGTACCCACGCCCAAAGCTTCGTCAAACAGCCCGATGCAGTCGATCGAACTTTTCCGCAAAGCCATACTCCCCGAAACCCCCAGTGGAGCTACAATCAGCGGATTGCAGTGCGCCCCGTCAAAAACTCGGCGCTCGAAGCCCTGCCCGTAGGGGCTGTAGAACTCAAACAATTCTTGCGCTTCGGTTTCCAGTTCTAGGGGCATCAGTAGCCCCGTGACACACATAACTCGCGGATCTCTGAAATTTCGCAACAGCGATCGCAGCCAGTTCGGATCGGGCGCAGCATCGTCATCTGTAAATGCTACGAATTCATGTTTAGCTTCGCGTAAAGCTCGGTTGCGGGCGGCGCTTTCGCCTGCTACATCTTCGCGCACATAGCGGATTTTTGGGTAATTTTTGACCAATTCACTGCTGGCCTCGGTGGCGGGACAATTGTCAATTACCAGGTATTCCTGACCATCATCAGGCAGCAGCATCAGCGCGTCTAGACAGCGCCGCAAATCTTCCGGGCGATCGCGCGTGCAAACTGCTACTGTGGCGATCGGCAATGCCTCCACCGGCCCCCGCTCATCCCATTCTAGAGTGTCGTAGAGCCAGTTTTTCCACAAGTTGTCACCCGCAGCATTCATCAGTTTTTCCCGTAATTCGTCACCGCCAAAGCGGCCTCCGACTACGGGCAAAAGAGCTTGACCGATCGGTTTTCCGTGCAGTCGAATTAAAATCAAGGCTTTACTGTAACGCTCCTCAACCGTAATTTCTGGCGGGAGTTTGGATATTTCCAGGTCAAGAATAGCTGTTGCCATTTTAGATTTTAGATTTTAGATTGGGAAAAAATCCTAGATACTCCCTATATTACCGGAGGTATTTTAGCAGAAATTGTTTTAGGGGATAGCAACTTCTCAATGCCATACTTGCCGATTGCTGATCGCGAATCAAAGATAAAGCCTCATTGTTTTTATTGCTTTTATTTATTTTTACTTTCAATTACCCGCTGATGTCAAGTTTTTTCCCAACACAACTTTTACCACCGGCAACGATCTCTCGTCGAGGCTTGTGTCAATTGCAGGTGTTATTGGCAGCCGACCGCCACCAAGCCTCGCCATTAATGCCACCTCTAAAAACCAGATTTTTTGACAAAACCCGGTTTTTGCGATCGTTCCTCATTTCCGCTTTAATTGCGATCGGGTACTATTCAAGGGAAATATACCAAACCATTAAGCACTCTCGCAATTCCAACTTTTGCAATTAGGTAGTTATACAGCAATCCCAAACCCGTTGTGAGAATAGAAACCAAGCCCATGAAATACTCTTTTTTGACAATCAAGCCCAATGCTAAGTATAACGGCACAAAAAACCATAATATCTTGTAGGGTCTTGTAGGGGTCACTTGAGCTAAGAATAACTCCTATAAGTAACCCCACAAAATTAATTACATAAAGATTCCTTGCTAGGTAATGGTTTCAGTAGAAATATTGTGTAATTAATTCTGGACTACTACTTACAACCCAGTTTATGAGTGATCTCACCCGCCTGACCCACATTTTCGCGATTGCCCAAATCAGCACGCGCCAGGCCTCCGTGCATAAAACTGAGATGCACCCTTGGTATTTGGTATTTGGTAATTTATAAGTGGTGATTAAAATTTCAAACACTCTTACTTCTTCCTTGTCCCCTCAATATCCATCTGTTAAATCCCTTAAATTTATTACACCATCCGTTGCCGAACCTCTTTGTTCCTCCTGACTAATGACTAATCCAAAAAGCTTTAGACCTTAGTTTAATTTCCTCGATTCATCTGTGGAGTAAATCTAAAACCTAAAATCTAAAATCTAAAATCTATTGACTTCCCCCTTAACTTCCCGCAACCGCTTGCGAGAATAAAAATAAGCCATCGGCCCGCTAATGCACCCCCGCAGTTGAGCCAAAAGTAAATCACTAGGAATACAGCCCGGTTGCTTTCGCCAAGAAGCAATTAATTCAGGAATTTGCTTATACCGCAGCCATCCCCAAGCTAATAGAGGCACACTGAATTCTCTGTTGATTACAAACATCCGCGTCCAGAAAGCATAGACTCCGATGCCGTAGCCTTGGAGCGTTTTTCGCAATTCTTCCCAAGTGCGCCGATGGCGGTGCCAGCTCAATGCTCTCGGCTCGTAGACAATGCAGTAGCCAGCGCGCAAAATGCGGGCAAAAAGTTCACAGTCTTCGCCGCCCACCGTAGGTGTTCCCGCCCCCAAAGCTTCATCAAACAGGCCAATGTAGTCGATCGAACTTTTCCGCAAAGCCATACTCGCCGAAACTCCCACAAGATGCACAATCAGAGGATTGCAGTGCGCCCCGTCAACTACTCGGCGCTCAAATCCCCGCCCGTGGGGGCTGTAGCACTCAAACCATTCTTGCGCTTCGGTTTCCAGTTCCAAGGGCATCACCAGCCCTGTAACGCACATCACTCGGGGATCGCTAAAATTCCACAAGAGCGATCGCAGCCAGTTCGGATCGGGGGCAGCATCGTCATCTGTAAAGGCTACGAATTCATGTTTAGCTTCGCATAAAGCTCGGTTACGGGCAGCGCTGGAGCCTGCTAAGTCTTCGCGCACATAGCGGACTTGTGGATAATTTTTGACCAGTTCCTTGGTAGCGTCTGTGGCGGGACAATTGTCAATTACTAAGTATTCCTGACCATCATCAGGCAGCAGCATCAGCGCGTCTAGACAGCGCCGCAAATCTTCCGGGCGATCGCGCGTGCAAACTGCTACTGTGGCGATCGGCAATACCTCAACCGACCCCCGCTCATCCCATTCTAGAGTGTCGTAGAGCAAGTTTTTCCACAAGTTGTCACCAGCACAATTCCTCAGTGTTTTCCGTAATTCGTCACCGCCAATGTGGCCTCCGACTACGTGAAAAAGAGCTTGACCGATCGGTTTTCCGTGCAGTCGAATTAAAATCAAGGCTTTGCTGTAACGCTCCTCAACCGTAATTTCTGGCGGGAGTTTGGATATTTCCAGCTCAAGAATAGCTGTTGCCATTTTAGATTTTAGATTTTAGATTGCGAAAAAATCCTCGATACTCCGTATATTACCGGATGTATTTTAGCAGAAATTGTTTTAGGGGTAGCAACTTCTCAATGCCATACTTGCCGATCGCGAATCAAACATAAAGCCTCATTTTGTTATGGCTATTATTTATTTTTACTTTCAATTACGTGCTGATGTCAAGTTTTTTTGCTACATCATAATATTTTTTATCAAAAACCTTCGCACCTCCAGGCAGGTGTCAATTGCAGGTGTTATTGGCGGTCGGCGCGGTCTCCAGTCTCCCCCTTAATACCAAATCTAAAAACCAGATTTTTTGATCAAACCGGGTTTGTGCGATCGCTCCTCATTTCAGCTTTAATTGCGCTCTGATAATATTCAAGGGCAACATACCAAACAATTAAACACTCTCGCCCTTCAAACTTTCGCGATTAAGCCGCGCACGGATTAGGTGAAGAACACTCCCAAACTCAACCCTAAATCAGATCTAGCAATGATAAAAAAAACAGGAGATTACAGGCTGGTTGGAGACTCATCGAGCTGAGATTACTTCTGGCAAGTTAGTGGTATTTTTACAGGATGAATATCATCTATTGTCTGGGGATTTATGTGGCTATGTTTGAGGTTCAACAAAAAAAGGCATCGTTTTGCCCCCTAGTCAATGAGCGGAGTAAACAGACCTATTATGGGGCAGTCAGTCGATTTTAGATTTTAGATTTTAGATTTTAGATTTTAGATTTTAGAATTGAAGTATTGACCCCCCGGATAAATTCGGGGGCGACTTTATCGGATACAGGTTTTTTATTTCTGGACGGATGAATCCAGGGGCTTGTATCCTGGATGTTTTCGGTCAAAAAGCCATTTAAACTCTCTCCTCGATAGCCACAACGTTTGCTTAGAAGAATGTATCAAACTTTTACAAAGAAACCGAGCAAACTCATAAAGTCTCTCTCTGCCCTGACAAAAGCAGTTAGCTAGCACGATGCTGGCTCTCCGTTTTTCAGATTGGACTATACACGGCCCTCACACCCCTAAAAATGAAGAATTGTAAAGTTTTATCAAGATGTTTGGACATCTGAATTAAAATCTTCTCATAAAAAAGACTAGCTTTTAGCAGGCGCAAATTGTGAAAAAAGGTTTAAAACTCAGAATATGAGATCGAGCTCGCTGCTCTTACATGGTGCAATAAAATGTAACTTTTGATGCAAGAACCAGTAGCCTGAACTTTGTCCAAGACCGAATTCCCGTCCGGCCAATGCCTTCGGAAAATCGCTTTCTGGGCGCTGCATCAAATCTTAAGTGCAATTACTTTCCTTGCACGAGAGCCGGAGCCTTCGAGCAAACATTTAACTCCAGGGCTTACGCACCACAACTTTAGATAAACCGGGTTTTTTTACCGGGAGCGAGGGCGGCAACAAAGTGTTTTCGTTCATCAAACCCGGTTTCAGCGTCCGAGACTGAACTTGATCGAATGAATGCAGTCGCAACCAATGTTTAAATGTTGCGATACTGCAAGTTGCGTGCAAAGCAGGGAGCTAACCGCAGTGATGGATCTCGATTGTTTACCTTACGGCGCAGGCCACGCACAGGAAGGGGTCTGTCTGCTAGTCCGAATGGGGCCGCACCGCATTTTACTCGACTGCGGTATAGAGGATATTGCACCGCTGTCAGCGACACAAAATCGATCGCTGCCAGCCGATTTTGTGGTGTGTACCCACGCCCACTCTGATCATGCCAGAGGTTTGCTAGCACTCCATCAATCTTTCCCCCACTTGCCAATTTATGCCAGCGAAGTGACAGCGCGACTGCTACCGCTCAACTGGCCAGAACTGGCTCAGCAGCCAGAGTCTCGGTTCTGTCAGGGACTGCCCTGGCAGTCGCCACTCGAAGTGCGCCCAGGACTCAGCGTGCAGTTGTTCCCGTCGGGCCATTTGCCCGGAGCGGCGACTGTGCTGCTGACTTATGCAGCCCCGCACCGCACCTACACCGTGGTTTACACCGGCGACTTTTTCCTGTCTAATTCTCGTTTGGTGGAAGGTTTGCCCCTGGGAGAACTCAGGGGCATGAAGCCGGATGTATTAATTTTGGAAGGCAGTTACGGCACGGCGCGCCACCCTCACCGCCGACAACTAGAAAATCAGTTAGCCGATCGCATCCACCGCGCCATCACCGACGGGTACTCGGTACTTCTGCCCGCGCCGGCCCTCGGTTTGGGCCAAGAACTGCTGATGCTGCTCCGCAGCCACCACTATTTCACTGGCCGCGACTTGGATATTTGGGTAGACGGCACTGTCGCCGACGGGTGCGACGCTTATCTGGAACTGTTACCCCAATTTCCCACCGCCGTCCAAAATTTTGCTCTGCACCAACCTTTGTTTTGGGACGAAAGGGTGAAACCCCGCGTCCGCCGGCTGTCTGCCGAACAACGCCCCGGATTGGGAGCCACGCCCTGTATTGTAATTACAGACAAGTTAGCTGATTTGGCTTTGTATGTTGCCGATGGCACACATCCTTGGATTTTGCTCGCCCCTCAAAAACCAGGATATCCCGTCAGCGACTGGCTGGGCAACAGGCCCGAATCTGGAGTCACAAGTGTCGAAACTTATCTGCTAGCCGAACACTGCGACGGGCCGGGGACGACCCAACTCATCCACAATTTGCGTCCCCAGCACGTAATTTTAGTCCACGGTTCCCCTGCATATTTGGCTGACTTGGCTAACTTGGACGAGCTGCGAAACCGCTACCAGTTGCATACTCCGGCGGCCGGAACACTTGTCGAATTGCCGATCGGGGAAATGTTTTTGCAGCCCGCTATCCCGGAAACTAACTATGAGGGAGAACTCAGCGAATTGGGGACAGAGGTAGCAATTAGCTTGCCGAGTCCGATTACAGCCGATCCTCGGTGGGCCAATTTTGCCGATACCGGTTTGGTAGAAGCGCGCTGGCAAGGCGAAGAACTGGTACTGCGCGGCATCTCCCAGCGGGAACTCCTTTTTCAAGGCAGCGCCGTTCAGGCCAACCTTGAATGCTGTGGCAATTGCCAGCACTACCGCAGCCAGCGCTGTTGGAACCAGTCCAGTGCTTTGTTTGGCTTTAAAGTAACCCCCGACGGTTTCTGTCCGGTGTTTAAAGCGATACCGGAGTCGGAACTTTTCCTAGATGGGGAAACAGAGGGCGAATAAGCTGTCGGGCACCGAGAAACCAGCCGGCAGGCAAAGACAACAAAAAAACAGTCCTGGACGAACCCAGACAAAAAACCCGGTTTCAGCAGGGGTAAGCTGTCGGGTATTTAATTTTTAAACTACTGTGTACTTACGCTGTTGTGGGGTGGGTAGGAGATTCCGCCATCAAGCTTAAATTTAAAGGCAAAATAGCTTATGTGGTCACAACCCAGAATATGTTTGGCCTAAACCGGGTTTTTTGCATAATTTCTCCACAAAAAAGGGAGAAAAGTCGTTTTCTTTTCCCCCAAGTTTTCCTTGTGCCTCAAGCGCGAGCTCAAAACTATTCCAAATTCGAGTCTGGGTAGTGATTGCGAATTTGTTCGGCTTCGGGACAATCGTCAGAAACTAGGGGTTCGCAGTTAGTTCGGGATACCGAAGCCAACTTCTGGGATACAGCTCCAATACTTTCAAGACGCACCATTTCTTCCCAGGAGCTGATTTCGTCTTCTTCGTCGGTTTCGTAGCGCAGCGTGACTAGATCCCCTTCAATATCTAGGATACGAGCGCGCTCTATCCAACGTTGCTGATCTCGAAGAAAAATAGAAACCTCACGACCATCACAACAGAGTTGATAGATTTTGCGCTGTAGCATTTGTCAGTTCTCCTGCGCAGTGTAACTTGCTTAAAATATGGTCTGTTTACCGTAACGTACTTTGGGTTTTACATCGGAAGGCACAGCCGTATGGACTGGCCAGTTTCACGTTTTCCGCAACTTTTGTACCGATGGGAGTTACCAAATTCGATTTTACCACCAAATCTATCTAGTACGCCATTTATCCAATTACAGGTTTTGCAGTCAGTGGCATCCCTCGTGAGAGGCATTTGCCAGCATAGATCGAAGCATTAGGACTTGACGACGGCACGCGATTAACAGCGACAATAACAACAGACTCTGCCTCAGAAATCTCGCTCTCTTTGGCCTCAAGTCCCCCAGAAACCTCTGGTTTCGACGTTTGTTCGATCGTCCACTAACGCAGTCAAGGCTCAATCTAAAATCTAAAATCTCGAAGCGAAATCTCTAAAGCGACAATAAAACAGCGACAATAAAAACAGACTCTGCCTCAGAAATCTCCCTCTTTTCTGCCTCAAGTCCCCCATAAACCTTTTGTTGCGACGTTTGTTTGATCGTCCACTAACGCAGTCAAGGCTCAATCTAAAATCTAAAATCTAAAATCTAAAATCGATGGACCGGAGTGTGATAAAAATCACTGACAGCAGGCAGCCCCTAAATGTAGAAAATGGTGGCGGCCAACAACTAGCTTCAAAACGGGCAGCGGAACCTGTGGCGGTTAAGCTAAAAGAATTGCGGTTCCGTTCAAAACAAATTGGAGTCATTGCTCGTGCGTATTAAGGAGGCTAATTGATGGTGTACGCAGAAAATTGGTCGCAGCCGTCTATCTTGGAGCTAGCGCGATCGGGCAACTTTCAAGCCCTGAATTACTGGATTGACAGCTTGCTGCGCCCCGAAGGGATTTATGCCCGCGTCGAACAGGCTCAGGCCGGCTGCGTCCAAATCCTCGTAGAATTCCAGCGCGAATTTGCGCCAGATACGACATTACTCGGGAGCACTCTCCGGGAAGGCTTAGTCAAATTTATTTGCCACCAACTCTGGAGACTTAACTCGCCAGCAGTAGAAGGAGTGCGAATTCACGCGCGCTTGGCTGGGGATGCAGACCTTCTCTGGAAACAGTCAGTGCGAATTGTCACTCCGGCAAACCGCCAGCGACGGCGTTACCGTTCCCTACCGATCGTCGATTGGGTTAAATTTAAAACGTATCGTTCTGTGCTGCTAGTGGGCTCGGCACTTGCCTCTTTTATTTTAGGGTGTTGGGTCAGTTATCACGAGGCTCTGACCCTGCAGTTAGTATCTCCAGTATCCGGCTACCAGCAAGCTGCTGTAATTTCGGGGCCGCCTCCAAAACGTGCGGATACGGTGCAAGCGGCATTAGAAGTGGTACCAGTAGTACAGCAAAAGCAAGTTGCTAATCCTTACGACCCAACAGTAACGCTGATGTTCGGAGGAAATGTGAATCTATCGGATGCGCTCGGAGCATCTGCTGCCAACGATCACCAATGGGCTTTCGCCAATATGGACGAGTATCGACAAGCAGATGTGGCGATGGTTAACCTAGAAAACTCCCTGACTCGCTCTACATTGGGCTCTGCCAAAAAACAATTAAATTTTAAAGCCGATCCAGAATCGGTGAAAGTATTAACAGCCGGAGGAGTGGATATTGTCAATCTGGCAAATAGCCGCGCTATGGATTACGAGGAACCGGGGCTGGTGGAGACTATGAATACTCTAGATAATAGTGGGATTCAACACCTGGGAGCCGGCAGAGATATTAAAGAAGCGAGGCGTCCAGATATTATTGAAGTTAAGGGTCAGCGAATTGCCTACCTCGGTTATTACGATGCCGAGCTTAACATCGCCGACCAAGGGAAAGCGGGAACTAACCCCCGCCGCAACAATCGCGTGGCGGAGGATATTCGAGCTCTTAGGGGTCAGGTAGACTGGATTATTGTTAATTACCACTGGGGAGTCGAATTGGCAGATTATCCAGGGGACTGGCAGATTGATTTGGCTCGGTTCACGATCGACCAAGGAGCTGATTTGGTAGTGGGACACCATCCCCAGGTACTGCAAGGTGCAGAAATTTACAAGGGCCGCCCGATAGTTTACTCGCTGGGTAATTTTATATTCGGCCCGAATGCTCGCAGGGATTACGATACCGCAGTCCTGAAAGTATCGCTCAAAGACAGGAATATGAAGGTAGAGTTTCTGCCTGTGGAGGTAAAAAAGTTGCAGCCGAAGGTGGTGAAGGGAGCCTCAGCCGATCGCATCCTCAAACGCGTCGAGCAAATTTCTAGTATTTTCGATCGACCGATGGGATCTTCTGTAGTTCTCGATGCCCTAGTCCAGCCAGGAGCCACATCAAAAACTGCAAATTCTCCATTGCCACGAGCAGCAAAGAGCGGTACATACCAGCCGGGGCGAGGTTCCGGGGCAACCTCCGGTGAAAGCAATCAGCAAGGCCTCGGACAACCCAAACCTACTTTGATTTTGCCGGCTTTGCCGGCTGCGCCCCAACAGCCGGACAACTCCTCATTTTTCCCGAACGGGACAGGGCCTGCAATTGAATCAAACCCATCTCCGAATCAAAATTTGCCGCCGCGCATCTACCCCACTCAACCTCAAAATCCCAGCCGGGAACCAGAGCCGTTTACAAAAGAGCCATTCATCAAAGAGCCGTTTATTTCGCCCCCGTCTCCCAATCAAGGAGCAGTGCCGAGTCCCCAAAGCTATCTTCCACGCACTCGGAGTGTATCTTTTGAAGTCGCACTCAAAGAGCAGCCGGCCTCCGCGATCGTTCCAGCTAACAGCAGCAACCGCTCCAAGCACCGGATCGCCCTTCCTCCTATAGCTAGGAGCATTGGTTAGCCGGTGGGGGCCGGAGCGAGGATGCAGGGGGAGGATAGGGGCGGTAATGGGTGAACATCAAGATAATAGCGACCAATTATTAACGATCGATTTACTGACAACCAATGATCAATGACCTACTACCGATGACAAATGTGTTTGCGATCGCGCTCAAGCAAAAGCAGTACAAAACCTATATCCTCTCCGACGAAACGGCTAACTCTACTCTAGAAGTTGTGCCGGAACGGGGCGGTATTGCCACTAGCTGGCTGGTTGAAGGCAAAGAAATCTTCTATTTGGACGCCGAACGGTTCGCCAATCCCGATCTGACTGTACGTGGCGGGATTCCCATCCTGTTTCCCATCTGCAGCAATCTCCCCGACAATACTTACACCCACAAGGGAGTGGAGCGTCACCTCAAACAGCACGGCTTTGCTCGAGACTTGCCTTGGACAGTAGGCGAACAAGTTACGGAGGGTTGCGCCGCTCTGACGCTGATTCTCGACAGCAGCGACAAGACGCTGGCTGTTTATCCCTTTGATTTCCAACTAGCCTTCACTTATCAGATTAAAGGCAATTCTTTGGAAATTTTTCAGCGATACACGAATCTGTCTGACGAACCCATGCCGTTTTCTAGTGGTTTGCATCCCTACTTTTTGGCGACGGACAAATCTCAGCTCCGCTTTGAGATTCCGGGGATGCAGTACAGAGATCACAACACCCACCAAAAGGGTTATTTCACAGGGGTTTTTGACCCGACGCTGGATGAAATTGATGTTTCCTTTGACGAGCTTACTGGTCTTGCTGCTACTGTCACTGACGCGGCGAGCGGCTTGCGACTCACCCTCAGTTACAACTCCAGCTATGGGAAGTTGGTTTTCTGGATGGTGAAGGGCAAGGATTTTTACTGTTTGGAACCTTGGACTGCTCCTCGAAATGCCCTCAACACTGGTGAACACTTGATTTATTTGCCCCCTGGCGCGACTTGCGAGATGCTGGTTCGCATGACTGCAAATTTTATTTAAAAAACACTTGCTATTTCAAATGAGGGGTGCTACTGTTAGAAATTGTGTGCGGTAACAATGTTTTCGCGGGTCGCTAGCTCAGCGGTAGAGCATTCGGCTTTTAACCGATTGGTCTCGGGTTCAAATCCCGGGCGACCCATAAAAAATTTGTGAGTTAAGAATTTTGAGTTTTGAGCTAAATGCTCGGAACTCAAAATTTTGTTTTTTGAACTTTTAAGTAAATCTGGAAAGATAGTGCGCGATCGGTGGCAAATTGTCTTAATATTATCGTAAGAATTGAGCTTGTCCAAAATTCACTGCCCAAAAATCACAAATAATTAGGAGGAATATCTATGGCGCTTGTACCTATGCGATTGCTGCTCGACCACGCGGCTGAAAATGGTTACGGCCTACCGGCTTACAACGTCAACAACATGGAGCAAATCCAAGCGATCATGCGCGCTGCTGACGAAACCAACAGCCCTGTGATTCTGCAAGCTTCTCGCGGCGCTCGCTCCTACGCTGGCGAAAATTTCCTGCGCCACTTGATTTTGGCAGCAGTTGAAACCTATCCTCACATTCCCATTTCCATGCACCAAGACCACGGCAATGCCCCCGGCACTTGCTATTCTGCCATGCGCCAAGGTTTCACCAGCGTGATGATGGACGGTTCTCTGGAAGCGGATGCTAAGACTCCCGCCAGCTACGAGTACAACGTTCAAGTTACTCGCGATGTGGTGAATGTTGCTCATTCGATCGGCGTTAGCGTTGAAGGCGAACTGGGTTGTTTGGGATCTCTGGAAACAGGGATGGGCGAAGCAGAAGATGGCCACGGTTTTGAAGGTGCGCTTTCTCACGATCAGTTGCTGACAGATCCTGAACAAGCTGTGGATTTCGTTGAGCAAACCGGCGTTGATGCTCTAGCAGTCGCGATCGGCACTTCTCACGGCGCTTACAAGTTCACTCGCAAGCCGACTGGCGAAATTTTGGCAATCAGCCGCATTGAAGAAATTCACCGCCGCTTGCCGAATACTCACTTGGTAATGCACGGTTCTTCTTCTGTGCCCCAAGAATTGCTGGAAATCATCAACAGCAACGGTGGCAAAATCCGCGAAACCTACGGCGTACCTGTGGAAGAAATCCAAAAGGGTATCAAGTGCGGCGTTCGCAAGATCAATATCGATACTGACAACCGTTTGGCGATTACTGCTGCGGTGCGCGAAGCTTTGTTTGCCAAGCCCGATGAGTTTGATCCCCGCCACTTCTTGAAGCCGTCGATCAAGTATATGCAGAAGGTTTGTAGCGATCGCTATAATTCTTTCGGTTGCGCTGGTCACGGTACAAAGATTAAGCAAGTGTCTTTGGACGATTTTGCAGCTAAGTATGCTAAGGGCGAATTGAGCTCTTCTGCTAAGAAGACTGTGGCTGTTTAAGAATTTTACGTTTTAGATTTTAGATTTGTCTGAGGTCTAAAGTTAGGATTGCCGGGTAGCTGTGGAGTTGCCCGGTTTTTGTTTTTGGACACAAACCCATAGAAGTGATATTGAAAACTGCGATCGCTATAGCAGTATCCCTACTTTTTCTTACAATGAAGCTAATGTTCGTGGGAAATTCAACGGTTTGAATCAAAGGTGAACGAATGGCAAAGATTATTGCAGTTACAGAAGCTATTAAAAGCCAAGAGGAGGCTGAATCAAGGTTGAATTTGAGCCGAACTGAGGATGAGGCTTTTTTTACAGAGTGGCAAACCCAATTGCCAAGTCTCAGCGATTCTGAACAGACTGCTTTGGATACGCTACGACACAGATTGCTATATCATAGAGCCGATGGAGAATTGTTAGAAGGGGCAGTGACTTTGCTGGTGGCATCACCTTTGTTAGAACTGGCGGGATTCTACGATCCACCTTTCAGGATGAAGGCTGAAGCTGCGATTGAAATTGCGATCGCTGATGGGGAAGAAACCCTGCGCGGACGAATTGATATTTTGATTTTGCAGAATCAGCTTTGGGTAATGGTTTTGGAGTGTAAGAAGACTACGATTTCGACGCGATCGGCATTACCCCAAGCATTAGCATACATGATGGCAAATCCTGATTTGGATAAACCGAGATTTGGTATGTTGACGAATGGCGATGATCTGTTGTTTGTGAAACTCAGGGCTGAACCTACACCGGAATACGGGTTATCGCGGGCATTTTCGATTTATACTGTGCGAAGTGAATTGCGATCGGCTTTTCAAGTCTTGAAGCATTTAGGGCAAGGCATCAGTGCCGTCTAAGTTACTGTCAAGGGCGCACAACACGAATCAGTTTACCTTGCAAAGATTCTTCTGCTGTAATAGCCGCGTTGATTCGGTTAGCCAGCGCTTCCCAATTGCGATCGTTCGTACAGGCGATAATGCCAGCATGAAGGGGCTGTATGCGGTGCAGCCGAAAGAAATATTTACGATTTTCGGTAAGGACGGCACGTTTTTCGCTAGTAGCAAAAGCTAAAACATCCGGGTCAGGAATTTTCTGATTCGCTCTGCCTGCTTCTTGAACAGTCAAAACATCGTGTCCTAAAGCTCTCAGTAATTCTACAACAGGATAGGGGTATTGCTCATCGGCATAGAGACGTGCCATCTGCTACAAATTCTCGTCCATCACTTCATTGTTTTCCCGAATTTCTGTTTCAATTTCATCGGAGAAAGCTTCGGCGTATGCCCAAGCATTAGCAATATCAGTCGCAGATAGCGATAGATAGCTTGTGAGTAAATCAGCTTCGCTGTAGCCAATGCGACGAGCTTCTACAAGTCCCCAAACGGTGATGCGAGTTCCAGCTATGCACGCACTCCCGCCACAAACACCAGGCGTTTTTTCTATACGGCGCCAAGGAGTGATTTTGCCTTGGGATAGGAGTTGAACGACTTGAGCTTTTTCGTCGTCAGAGAGTGCCCGCAGTTGAGGCTCTAATTCTTTCAGCGTCATGACAAACAATGGAATTGCTACTACCAATTATTCTATCGAACCGATCGCCCTATTTACCCGATCGCCCATTGCCACTCCTAGTAATTTGGGTGAAGCCCCAGAATGCAAGCAATGGTTGTATCAATTACACCGCCTGGGCGATCGCATATTGCCTCAGTACAGGTGAAATCGTGTAAAAATTTGCTTGTTGTTCTATCAAGCAGCGCCGCGATAGAGATTGCAGCGCATTTAGCAAATCTGAAGCCGGAATTCGGTCATTTTCTAGCAATTTGGCCCGGTTGATTGGCTGGCTTTCTTTCGCTAACAAGGAGATGACTTGTTTTTCTAGTTCGGATAGGCGATCGAACTGCTGCTGTAAAACATCTTTCAAATCTTCCGGCAACAATATGGTATCATTTGGTAATAACTCTGTCACGCCTCCTCCCAAGTCTTGAATCAGATTCGCGACGCTTTTTAACCATAGGGGATTGCCTTGGTAACGATGAATGAGTGCTTCACTGTTGTCGCTTTCTGCTAATCCATAATCTCTGAGTAGTTCCCGTGCGGCTGCAATTTCTAAACCTTTGAGTTGTAAGGTGCGAATAGAAGTATTTTGGCTTTTAATTTGAGCCACTTCTCTCGGTTGTTCCCAACCGATTAACAGAAAGCAGCTTTGATGGGATAATTTTTCTATTTGTTTGAATAAAGAGCGATATTCTTCGGATTCTGGTTTATATTTCCCTGCCAATTCGCCGCTACAGAAAAGGTTGTGAACGTCATCTAAGACTACTAAACAGCGATGTTTTTGTAAATACTTAATCAGCGGTAAGCGTTTCTGGTTGGTTGGGGATGAATCTTGTTTTTCTGAATTTGAAAAAAGCTGTATTAGGTTATATTGAAATTTTTCTATGGTGGGGAATTCGTCTAGTGTGTACCAAACTGTGTACTCAAACTCGTCTTTGATTTGTTGTACGAGTTGCACTGCTAGGGTGGTTTTGCCGATACCGCTGATGCCGGTGAGGGTGATGAGGCGACAGCGTTGTTGTAAAATCCAGGTGGTGAGGGTGTGGAGTTCGAGGGGGCGATCGAAGAAATCACCCAACTCCGGCATTTCGCTTAAATCTTGATGCGAAGTTTTGGTTTGTTTTGAGTTAGATGTTTCTTGATGATGTGGGTGTGGATTTGGTATCTCTGGCGGGTGTCTAGCGTCTCCACAGGTGTTAATGCTACCCACTCCGACATAATCTTGTACAACATTTGAAAATATGGAGACTTGCAATCTCTCCATTGCAGATCGAACATTAGATTTACTAACATCTTCTCCCAACTCTTCTGAAAGTATCTGCCATAATTGCGAACCAACTTGCTTCACACTACTTTCAGAACAGTCAAAGTTTTTGGCTATGTGTTTGTATGTCTCGCGTTGTAGAGTTCCTCGCAGTACCGCTTCTTGTAAATCATCAAGGTGCTGACCCGTTTTCTCGAAGACTATGCGATCGGCGAGGGTTAACACTTCTTTAAGATTCATCTGGCTAGGGAGATGGGATAGTTTGATCTATTGTAGCTCACCTTTGCCTGCTTTTTAGCACTTTTTTGTACATATTTATACAAAAACAGATCTAAGAGAATGAAATAGGGAAAAATTTCTCGACAAAATTGAACTTTTTTGGACTCGACAAAGCTTTGATTTATTAAGGATAATGGGAAAAGTCAGGCTACAGTCCATAAGTGTGCTTCAACCAGTATATGTTCATTTAACTCGACCAGGCAGAGGAGAAGAAATGAGAGAAGGTGAAGTACGATCGTTCAACAGTTCCAATGTTAATTCAGCACCTGATGCGGGTGGCATTTACGCAATCTATGATGAAACCGTAGGGGATATTCTTGCCTATATTGGAAGATCAAACAATATCCGTCGTAGACTGAAAGAGCACTTGAGTGGTCGTGGCAGTAAGTCGATTGATATGTTGATTGGGCAGGGGCATGATTTGTGGTTCTCGTTTGGTTACTCAGACAACCCACATGGTGCGGAAGCAGCGGAACTGGCGAGGCTGTCTCCTGCTGGCAATAGAAAACGCGAAATCAAATATCTGGAAGACTAGGAAATTTTTCTTAGTGCGATCGCGTCTATTGTAAGTTGGGTTGACCCAAGCCAACCCAATATTTTGAACAAATACAATTGTGCAGATGGAAAAAGTAAAGTAATGTCAGAAGAAAACCTCCTATTAAAGTCGGCCAATACTCTGCTCCTCGAAGCAGAAAATACGGGACGAACCTGTCCAGAATCAGCGCAAATAGCCGCATTGACTGCTATTGGTAAAGCACTTGTGGCAACGGCTTATCAGCTTTCTACCATTTCTCAACAGCTTGCCGCCGCTAATCAACATCTTAGGAACGACTAAAGGTTAGTGTTATCGCAGCTCTTGTAGGTTGGGTTTCCTTGCGTCAACCCAACCTCTTTATTCACTCACAATCTTATCTCTTTCCACCATTCTCATGGGATGATTGCACGGAGAGCGATCGCCTCACCAATCATAAAGAGCGATCGCCCCTCGCACCAAATACTAAACAGTGCGATGATTGTACGGATAGCGATCGCTTGAGTTAAACAAAAGATCGATCGCCCTATGGACAAAGATTTCTGCTAAAGTATAGCGCGTACTTGAATCAAAAAGCCTACACTTGTGGAAAGAATTCCAAACGAGGCCTTAGTAGTTCGTGGCGGTCGCAATCGTCCTGAAGATATTAAACGCAGCACGGCAACTCACCCCAGCGGCATCACGGGAATTTCTGTAGAATGTGCAGTAGGATTATCTGTAGCAGAGTTAGCAGTGACAATCCCTCATGGACAAGTTGGTGTGACGACAGTGGGTGAGGTTCGATCGTCCGATAGAGATGTCATCCGTACTTCTGGCCGAAGTCCAAATCATGCAACATTAACTGGCTTAACACCAGAACAAGCAAGTCTGCTGCTGACACCAACGATTCCTAATCCATCACAACAATCATCCTAAGTAAAGTGAAAATATGAAATTTCCCAGAATCTTTGCAGATTTTCATAATGCGGATGAGCAGGGTCGCCTTCGCCTAAATTGCGTGGGTACGATTGAAGATTTGAGTCACCAAAATATTAAGTTGCAAGATGGTCAATTGCTAGCATTGTATGACGAAGAGTTAGAAGTCGATGGCGTAGTGCAATATTCAGAAGAGGAAAGTCTTTGGGTTGCAGTAATTGATTGGAAGCAAATTAGGCAGGTAGAGGATATGCTTGTTCAAGCAACAGTTTAGTGCGATCGCTAGCTAAATGCGGGTATCGAGTAAAAGTTTCATTCTAAAACTTCCCACTGTTCGGCGACAGGAGCAATTAAATCTCCTAATATTTCACCGCTTCCTTTCATGGCACCAAAGGTGGGGCGTAGATATTGGGTGGTCGCAGGATAAATAACCACTAATGCTTTTCCTTCATGGATGACGGTTAAAGGGGTTTTGGTACGTTCGACCTCTATAAATAGAGTCTGGAGGGTTTGAGGTAATTCAGTTGTGGTAATTTGTGCCATTTGTTGACCGTTCACAATCTTATTCTATTTCTACTATGATAATGCGAGGATTAGACGGAAAGCGATGCTTGAGTGAAAAAAGATCGATCGCCCCTCGCACCAAATACCAAACACTGCGATTATTCTACGGAGTGAGATCGCCACTTTCTTATACTCCGAAGGTTTAGGTTTTGCCGATAGTAAACCGGGTCGAGGTCAATAAGGGGCGATCGACACTCGTTATAATCAAAGTATCAATTCTCTACCAGATGCCGCGATGACCATCAAAGAACTCCTCATCCAAGAAATCGATAGCACCCCTGACGAACTGCTCGCAGATATTCTTAGCTTGGTACGATCGCTAAAATCCACTCCAAACCCCCAACTTAATACCTACGAACAACTGCTAGAGCGCATCGACTACCTCGAAGCCATCATCGGCATCCGCAAAGGCCTCGAAAGCTTCGATCGAGGTGAAGGTATTCCAGCCGAGAGAGCCATGACAGCGCTACAGCAGCAGTTCAACATCCCTCCTCGTCTATGAGTTATCAAGTCATAATCCAACCACCCGCCTTTCAAGAAATTGAAAACGCCTACCGTTGGATGTGCGATTATCTGAGTGCTGATGCCGCAAATCAGTGGTACTACGACCTCCAAGATGCGATCGCATCCCTGCAACAGTTTCCTTACCGTTGCTCAGTTGCCCCCGAAGCTGCGATCATTGGTCGGGAAATTCGACAACTTTGGGTTGGTAAAAGAAGAACCTATCGGATTCTGTTTGTGGTGGAGGGCGATACCATTGCGATATTACATATTCGTCACCGCCGTCAAGCCCCTCTCGATACTGAACCGCCAGAGTAATCGCCTCAAATAGTCAATAAAGGGCGATCGCCCTTCGCACCAAATACCAAACACTGGGATGATTCTACGGAGTGCGATCGCACATAATCATCATCCCTAATTGGCTATCGACCTCCCGCATCAATTCTCCACAAACCATCCGGCTGAGGTTCCTTATCTGCATCCAAGCACACAGTAGCATTGTCGCCCAATTCCACCCCAGCCAACCTCTAATTTGATTGTGTTGTTCGCCGTGACTTCTGAATCTTACCGATAATGCCACATAAAATATTTTTTCAATCTATTCTATTCAGTTAGCGATAAAAATTTAAGTAAACATCGCATCGCAAGGGCGAGTTCCCTAGGAGTTTACTCCATTCCGATCTAGATTTAAAAAAAAAGCCGCTCCTTGTATTTTCTTCTCCTTCTTCCTTCGCGTCCTTCGCGTCTTCGCGGTTCGTTTCTAACACAAATACCCAATCCAAGTTGGCAAAACCTCCGGCGAACCGTACCACTTCCCCGGAGAACGAGGCGAATGCCAAACCCCCTCCAACACCAAATTTTCGGCCCCATCCAAAACAGCAGCTTCCACCGGCGTAATTCCATCTCCCCAAGTTTCGCCCTTCCCCACAGTCAACTCGTAACTTTTATAAGCCAGCCAAGTCCCTAAACCACGCTTGCCAAAAACAGCCTTCCCAGCAGCGCACACGTAGCGCACCTGCGGGTGAAAAGCCCCCGGATAGTGAATTTTGACAAAATCTAGATTTTTGCGCGTCCAGCGCTCTTGAGAGACGTGCGGCGTGCCTAAAGTGATTAAAGTATTTACATAAGGGTGAGCTTCCCACAAACCCGCGTCCTCAAGCACGTCGCCGTGAATCGTGTAAGGCTTTTCGCCCAAATAGATGCGAGAAATCCAGCCGCCGGCGGAATGACCGACGAGATTGATCTGGGGAACGCCGTATTGCTGTAACATTTGTTTGACAGTGCGATCGAGCTGTCGCAAAATAGGCACCATCGACCGCCCGCCAAAAGTCGGCAACCAATCTCCCTTGCCCAGAGGCACTGTTACTGTTGGGAAACCTCGATCGACCAGAGACTTTTCTAATTCGCGATAGTCGGAAGCAGCAGCAAAATATCCTGGTAAAATCACGGTTGGTAATGGCATTGTCAATTTTAGATTTTAGATTTTAAATTTTAGATTTTGCGGCCGGAGTGCTACGATCTGTTTTTCAAGTTCAAAGACACTTGCCGAAGCATCCTTTGGATTGCTAACATCTGCCGCTCGTTAAACCTTTTGCTTAGGGAATATCTACTTCTATGGCTCGCGAGCCGATTCAAACATGGTATTTTACCCTAGTTGTCGTTCACTTAGAAGACCGTTTTCTACTGGTACAAGAGCGCAAGTACGAGCAGCAGTGGTATCTCCCAGCAGGGCGAGTGGAAAAAGGGGAAACTTTGCTCGAAGCTGCTATGCGTAATACCCTCGAAGAAGCGGGCATTTCCATCATCGTTGAGGGAATTCTCCGGGTAGAGCACACAGTGATGCCTAGGGGCAATGTGCGCCTCCGAGTCATTTTTGTGGCTCGTCCACAAGATAAGACGCCACCCAAGAGTAAGCCGGATGAGCATACTTTGTGCGCGGGCTGGTATTCTCTCAAGGAATTAGACCAGTTGTCGTTGCGGGGAGAGGAAGTTCGGGAAATGTTTCAATACATGGCAAGCGGCGCTCCAATTTATCCCATCGACTTGCTCACCATTGAGGGAGCTCCTTTTAAAAATTACCGCTATCGCTGGTGAATCCATCGATTTTGGATTTTGGATTTTGGATTTTGGATTGAGTCATTACTGCCACGGATGAATCCGGTTGTGTAACCGAATTGGAAACAGGGGTCCATCCGTTTGCTCGATCGTGTTTAATAAATTAGGGGCGATCCAGATCCCGGAAAAAGACGGTATAGCAGCGGCGCAGTCTGTTTTTTGCTCGCCTCAGTCCGGCCCGCCTGACGCCCCGCTCACCATTCTCAACAATATCTGAGAAACCGCGTATAGGATTCGGCCAAAGGCAGTAGGCAAGAAAAACAATGGTTTCAGCAATTAACAACGTCCTCACCCTATTAGCGGCTGCTATACAAGCGTTGAACCAGCCCAAAAACCCGGTTTCTCGGCTTGAGTGCTGGATGTGAGGGTCGCGAAATCTCAATAAAAGTCGATCACGCAATTTCGATACCGACCGTGCTACAATTATACCTTTGAATTCCCCAACCTCTCCTCATTAAAACGAATTCACACTCAATCACAACCACAACAATATAAATTACAAATCCCCCAATCACTCAATCCCCCAATCCCCCAATCCCCCAATCTAAAATCTAACCATCTCCCAATCCCCCAATCTAAAATCTAACCATCTCCCAATCCCCCAATCTAAAATCTAAAATCTAAAATTTAAATGACTGACTCTTCCTCCCTAGCAAACACCCTTTCCGAACCGCTGCGCCAGCCTTTTTGGTGGGCAGCCCTAGCTTCTGTGGGCCTGCACGGAGTCCTCGGAGCAACCGCCCCGACGCTCTCAAACATACTTTATGGTGGAAATTCCTCAAAAAATATCCCCGGTTCTGTCGGCTTAGTAGAACTAACTCCCGCAGAAGCCGGCCGCCTGCCACAAACCATACCACCGAAACCGTCTAATACGCGATTTACGCCATTTTCGATCGCACCAGTTCCTCTTCGACCAGGGCCAAAGTTAGCTCCGCCCTTGCCCCCCCCACCTGATACCATCAACTTGCCCGCCATGCCGCCGGGAATGCCACCTCCTGGATTCTTTTCCCCTCTGCCTCCTTCCCCTCTCCCGCCCTTCACGGCCCCAACAGCCCCGCCACCTCCCAAGACTCCATCCCCAACAGTCAGAGCCCCCTCTCAGCCAATACCCACTTTCGTCCCACCCGTACCTCCCAGCGGTTTCCTTTTCCCTCCCTTACCAGGTAATTTTGATCGCAATATCCCGCCACCACCATCGCTGCCAGAAGCGCCGCAGTTTCCCGGCGGCGGCTCGGAAGATGAAGCAGAGGCGCTCAAAAAGATCATAGCCAGTAGAGGCGGACTTCCACTATTTCCAGACGGAGCTCCAGTCTTTACCCCAGAATTCCCAATTGCCGGCAGGAATGTGGGGCCCGATGGAGTACCAAAATTGACTCAAAAAGATCCCAATAAAAGGAATCTCATCGCAGAAACTCCCGAAGAAAGAATCAGGAGGCAACAATTTGAAGAAGGACAGCGACAGCTAGGACAGCTCGGACAACCCGGTTCAAACTCATCCACCGACACAGGGGCACAGCAAACTGCGTTTGTAACTAACTATCGTGCTTTGTTTGACAGATTCCAAAAGGCTTATCCTGACTTGCAAATGACGGGATCGACTCCTGTGAATGTCCCTTATCCCGTAACAGCTTGCTCGCAAAAACTCCAAGGAACGGCAGTTTTTGGAGCAGTTGTCAGCCCTCAAGGCTTGCTCAAGGCAGAGCCTCAGCCGATCGTCCCCACGGGTTACGGTATTCTCGATAATGCGGCTAAAATTGCGATTATTAGCCCTTCTCTAACATTTGAAGCAGCCAGCACGCACAAGCTTTACCAACTGGCTGTCGAGTTTAAGTACGACGAAAAAGTTTGCAGTGGCATTCCTGTCACCCCAACCAGGCCCAACCCACCAGGCCAGCAGCAGCCAGCGCCCGCCCCCACAGCGCCCAGCAGACCAACAGGCCAGCCGCCCTCCCCAGCGCCTACAGAAGTGAAACCGCAGTTTGAGAAGCCGCCGGCCCCCTCAAACAAACCGCAGCCAGGGGCCCAACCGTCGTCGCCCGCACCCAAGCCCACAGCTCAACCGTCGCCCTCGCCTGAACCGAAACCAGCCGCGGAACAGTCGCCTTCTCCTCAACCGCAACCGGCCGAAGAGTCTCCGCAGCCCGCCGAAGCAGCGCCATCTCCTGCCGCCGAAGAGTCTCCGCAGCCCGAAGCTGCACCATCTCCTGCTGCCGAAGAGTCCCCGCAGCCCGAAGTGTCGCCATCTCCTGCCCCGGAAGCAGCGCCATCTCCTGCCCCGGAAGTGTCGCCGTCACCATCGCCGGAAGCAACGCCATCTCCTGCGGCTACCGAAAATTAATTGGGCGTCGGTAATTGGCAATCCGCTATGGGAATAGGTAATATCCAATCTGCTTGCTTCACTATTGTGAGTTAGTAGTTAGTAGGGTGCGTCAGCTTGAATATTTGTTGCTTTTCAAACTAATTTGTACTTGCTGACTTACCCTACTTTATCAACTTCTAAGAATGAAGTTGTTTGTCGTCGGTCAGGCCATGGTTTGGATGATTGAATTTTTGAGTAAAAAGCTAATTACCTATTCCCCTTAACCTCTCAATTGTATTGAACTTTATACATTTGAAATAAGTCGCCACTTTGCTTTTTTACTACCTTAGCGCCCGCAGCTTTAATCATTTTCTCCCAATCTTCTATTGTCTCTAAAAATACTTCCCCGGCTCGATAAGTTTCCAAAATTGCCCAATCTTCTGCTAAAGGAGCATTGGGGTTGAGGACATCAAAAACAAAATGACCACCCGGTTTTAATACCCGCTTTACTTCTCCCATGACAATACTCCAATAGTCTATAGGATAGTAACAGCTAAAGCCTGTAGCGAGGCATAAATCGAACTGAGCCTCCTCGTAATTTAACTGGTGAGCGGGAGCCCATTCTACACCTTTGAACAGCTTAGAATTGAGCTGAGGGCCGCGAGCGTTTAAGGCGTCTCGCGCTGCGCTGCTGATTTCTTGACCGTAAAAATATGCCTCCCAATCCCGCCAAGGGTAGATGAGAAAGCTGACTCCGCAGCCAATGTCTAAACAGCGCTGATTTTTTTGAGGTTTGGCAATTTTCCAAAAGGGAGAAACTGTTTTTGCTTGGAGAGTTCCTGCAACAGATTCTAGGAAAATCGGCATTGCTTCGACTTCTTCGGGTAAAGCGAAAGCTTCTCCGCGGTATTCGCGATCAAATCGAGAAGCGACTTGCGACAGTAAAACTTGCCAGCTATCTGATTTTCCTTTAGCAAACCAAGTCTGCTCCTGACCCGCTACTGGGCGATCGGACTTTTTAGACATTCTTGAATTACCTTTTAGAAGCTTTGAGAGCTTTTGTAAAGTTTTGGCGGTAAGGCTTATTAAAAATTAACGCCGGCCAGAGCAGCGCGAGCTTCAGGCGATTTGTAAAACTTCTGTCGAAGTTAGTGCGATCGAAACCATTCCAAAATTTCCAAATACCGCCACCGTAGGCGATCAGCAATGCCAAGCTAATTAACGTACTCATTTAAAAAACCCCTAAGCAATGGATAGGATTTTGGGTCAGCTAGTCAAAGCGCTACCCTTAATCTATCATTTATCAGACGCCAAGGCGCACCGATAGCTGTAGTAATTCCACCTTCAGAAAGAGACTGCAAAATGCCCGCTGGCGACAAACTTAAAAATAACACCCCCGAAATAGCTTTCACCGAGCAAGCAAGAAGGGACTTCTGCCAAAAGTCGATGGTTCTGAGGACTTATAAGATTGAATAAGTGAAGAATTCAAGAATTGGGAATGGCTGATGATATAAGGGTTTGGAGCACGGGCCTACAGTTGCATTCTTTTTTTTAACTGGTATTATCCAACATCCCCTACCAATCCGAGCTCGACCGGGGGATAGGTGCAATGTCGCAAGTTCTAATTCGGTTGAAATCGGTTGCTGTTGGGGGACGGCCAGGCCGAACGGGATTTCCCAGACGTGTCACTACTCGAAGATATTTAAGTAAGAACTGATTGCTGGTGGCCCACGAATTACAGCAGGCAAACTTTTTCTAGCGGACAATGACGGTAGAGAGCTTTCTAAGCAAGGAGGATTTTATGCGTGCAGTGCTAATGGCTGGGGGGTCGGGAACGAGGCTCAGACCCTTGACCTGCGATTTGCCCAAACCGATGGTGCCGATTCTCAATCGCCCGATCGCAGAACACATTATTAATTTGCTAAAAAGGCATCAGATTACGGAAATTATTGCGACGCTGCACTACCTTCCCGATGTCATGCGCGAATATTTTACTGACGGGACAGAGTTTGGCGTTCAAATGACTTACGCTGTGGAGGAAGACCAACCGCTGGGTACGGCTGGTTGCGTCAAAAATATTGCTGAATTGCTCGATCGCACTTTTCTGGTCATCAGCGGCGACAGCATCACAGACTTCGACTTGACGGCAGCGATCAAATTTCACCGTAGCCAGCAATCCAAAGCCACGTTAATTTTAACTCGCGTTCCCAACCCGATGGAATTCGGGGTCGTGATTACTGAGGAAAATTACCGCATCAGTCGCTTTCTGGAAAAGCCTTCTAGCAGCGAAATTTTCTCCGATACTATCAATACCGGCATTTATATTTTAGAACCCGAAGTCTTGGATTACCTGCCGGTAAATCAGGAGTGCGACTTCTCGAAAGACTTGTTTCCCCTGCTACTGGAAAAAAACGAGCCGATGTACGGCTACATCGCCGAGGGTTACTGGTGCGATGTCGGCCAGCTAGATGTTTACCGGGAATCTCAGTACGACGCGCTGCGGGGAAAGGTCAAACTGGATTTGAGCTACTACAACGAAGTTCGATCGGGACTTTGGGTAGGTCAGAATACTTTTATTGACGATAGCGCGATCGTCGAAGTACCGACGATGATCGGCAGCAATTGTCGGATTGGAGCCCGAGTTAAAATCGATGCCGGTACAGTGATCGGAGATAACGTGACTGTCGGGGCGGACGCAAACCTCAAACGTCCCATCGTCTGGAACGGAGCAATTGTCGGCGAAGACGCTCATCTTAGGGCGTGCGTGATTTGCCGGAGCACGCGCGTAGACAGGCGCGCTCACGTCCTCGAAGGTGCTGTCGTCGGTTCAATGTCCATCGTGGGAGAAGAAGCACAAGTGGGGCCAAGCGTGCGCGTCTGGCCGAGCAAAAATATTGAATCCGGCGCTCTGTTAAATCAAAATTTAATTTGGGGAGAACAAGCTAAGCGGAATTTGTTCGGTCAGCGTGGCGTTCAAGGACTGGCAAATGTGGATGTTACTCCGGAATTTGCAGTGAAATTGGGCGCGGCTTATGGCTCGACTTTGAAACCGGGGACTGCGGTATCGGTTTCTCGTGACCAGCGGAGCATTTCGCGGATGGTTTCGAGGTCTTTGATTGCGGGTTTGATGTCGGTGGGAATAAATGTGGTCAATTTGGAATCGACGGCAATTCCGATCGCGCGCACGGTTTCGTCTACGCTGTCGATTGCTGGCGGCATTCATGTTCGCATTTCACCCGATCGCTCCGACCACATTTTAATTGAATTCTTCGATATCAAAGGCATCAATATTACTAAAGGAGCTGAGAAAAAAATCGAGGGGGCTTATTTTAAGGAAGATTTGCGGCGAGCTCTAATTCCCGAAATTGGAGAGATGACGTACTTTAACCAAGCTCTCGATGTTTACAACCGCATTTTTGAGCGGCAGATGAATGTTGAGGCGATACGCTACAGCAATTCTAAGGTGGTAATCGATTACGTTTACGCGGTTTCTGGAGCAATTCTGCCCCAAATGCTCGCCAAGTTCGGCTGCGATGCGGTGGTTCTCAATGCTAGTCTCAAGCAGACTTCTCTAAGCAACGGGGAACGGGAATATTTGCTCGACCAACTTGGCCGGGTGGTGAAAGCACTCAGCGCTAATTTTGGAGTGCAGGTATCGGCTAACGGCGAACAGCTCATTTTGGTAGATGAGTCTGGGATAGCGATTCGCGGGGAAATGCTGACGGCGTTGATGGTAAATTTGATGCTGACTTCTCATCCCAAAGGTACAGTAGTAGTGCCGGTGCATGCGTCTTCTGCGGTGGAGGCGATCGCCCGACGCTATCAAAGCAAGGTAATCCGCACGAAGGCGAACCCAACTGCTTTGATGGAAGCCGCTAACAGGAACCCGAATGTGGTTTTGGGTGGCAGCGGCCTTATGGGTTTTATTTTCCCGCAGTTGCATCCCGGATTTGACGGAATGTTCTGCATTGCTAAAGTGATAGAAATGATGACGATTCAGGAGCGATCGCTCGGACAGATCAAGGCGGAACTTCCCCGCATCACCCACCGCAGTTACAGCGTCCGCTGTCCTTGGACTATCAAGGGTTCGCTAATGCGACATTTAGTAGAAACTCATTCGCCCGATCGTTTAGAATTATTAGATGGAGTGAAGATTTTTAACTACAGCGATGACAATTGGGTATTAGTTTTACCCGATGCTAGTGAACCGACCGTTCATATCTTCGCCAACAGTGAGGATCGAGATTGGGTATCTGAAACGTTGAAGGAGTACCGCGCCCTCGTTCACGATTTTGTCAGTCAAGCCGAGGCGGCGGTTCTCCAAGATAAATTTGGTAATGTGTAATCCGTAATCGGTGACAACTAATAGCGAATAGCGCCTAAAAATCAGTAATCACCAATTACCAATTTGCAGGCAATTCCCAAAAGCAAGACGCACAAGTCATCGGTACACGGATAGCTATTTTTTCCTTCTTCCTTCTTCTTTCTTCCTTCTTTCTTCAACATCCAATTCCCAATTACGCACAGATAACAGATGAATAGCTGCATTTTGATGGCGGAAATAATTCAACAACCGCAACTACGTTATACTCCTGACAATCAACTTCAAATCGCTGAGATGTTGGTGCAGTTTCCCGGCCCAAAACCCGAAGATCCACCCGAACATTTGAAAGTGATAGGATGGGGAAATTTTGCTCAAGAAATTCACGAGAAATATCACGAGGGCGATCGCGTGATTATTGAAGGACGGCTGAGCATGAATACGATCGAAAGAGATGGTATTAAAGAAAAGCGCGCTGAACTGACAGCTCAAAGGATTTACAGTGTCGGCGCCGATGCCATGAGTTCGGCTCCCGCAGGTAGAACCGCCCCCGAACCTGCTCAAATTCGCGACAGCGCCCCGGCTAATGTGCCTAGCAATGTAGTACCTTTAGGCTCGCGGAACCGCAGTTCTAACAGCGCTCCAAGCGGCCCTAACCGCACGTCTAGTTCGGATTGGAACTCGCATCAGTCTTCAAGTTCTGAGTCCGATCGCCCGTCGGGTTCGTCTAACGAACCGGAAAATCCCGATTACGATCCGATTCCATTTTAAAAATTAGGGTGCATCACTTTACGAGCGATCGCAAAACTGCGCCGTTCGATCAAAAGTGACGCACCTTCATTTAAGAGCGATTCCCTACGGGATAACTTCGCACGCGCGTACTTCATTCAGGAAAAAAAGGGCGATCCTCTTCGAGGGCTGCGCTAACGAATTTGGCCCAACTACGAGCTCTCATTGCAAATTTTACAGCTTGATCGTCACAACTTTTTTCTTGCTTTTTTCGTCGCGCAGCACGACGGTATTGTAGGGTGATGTATCCGTCCCCAGCGGAATTGGCAGCTTAAAGCTGCTGCTTTTATGCTTAACTTCGCCTAAATCAATGCTTTTCGTTATATTGCCATCTGTTGCCAGATAAGCGGTAAGTTCGCCTTTATAATCTTCAATCAAAAAGTCTCTGAAGAAAACGACTTCCCCAGCCTCGGCATCGATAGCAAGGATGACCGTACCGCTAAACGTTGCGCCTTTTTCTTCTTCATCAACCGTCGCCATTTTAATTTCCGAGGGGTCTTGACCGGACATATCTGGCATAAATTTTTTCTCCTGAGCAAAGCGCAATAATTACAGCGGATTCCAGGTTTATGAAGTACACCCCAGAAACCCGGTTTCTTCTGGATTTCTCGCCAGAAATCGGTTTTATTCAAGAAACCTGGTTTCTCTGTACTTCACTTACCTGGAAAGTGCTGTAACAAGAAGCTTACCTCACGCTAGGGGCGATCGCAAAACTCTTAGGACGTATTTGTGCATCGGTCTTGCTTCTCTCTAAGGTTAGAGAAGCCCGCGATCGCGCATTAAGCTGTGGAGCATTTAAACCAGTAACGAGGCTAGTAGGGTGCGTCAGCTAGAACCCTTACGCTGAAACGGAAAACCTTAGATGCTGACGCACCTTACGCAAGTCCTTTAAATGCCGAACAGCTTATACCACCAATTATCTCAATTCTTGAATCAGTAAGGAATGAGAATTAAATAACTTCCACTCTTGAAAGTGGGATGGGCCTAAGATCCCGTCCAAAAAGGACGGGATCTTAGGCCCATCCCACAATAACAATTAAAATTGTAAGTTATTTAATTCGCGCTTCTAAGTACAGACTGTTAAAATTATCTCTAGAATACCCCCAAGTCTCGCAGACACCGCCGCGTTAATTCGATTCGATATTTAGCATCCTTACGGTTGAGTTTTTAAGTGATTGGGTGGAGAATTAAGCCTGATGTTTTTGAGAATTTAAGAGCGATCGCACTTTGCTCAATAAAGGGCGATCGCCCTAAAAAATTATTCTTTCCAGTAACGGGTTAAAATCCGCATTACTTCACCTGCTAGAGGGGACGGTAAAGGCGGGCTCCATTCACCAACTTCTGCAAAACCCAAAACGTGCAGCAGATTGATGATGCTTTCTACTCCTTTGGGAATCCCGCAAATCAACAATCGGATCGGTTGCTTTCCGATGGGTGCGTCGGGAATGTCTTCGCGAAGGATTTCGGGAACTGACTTTGGCTGTGATATCATGAGTTTTAACTACAAAATAGTCGGATAGCGATCGCCCTTGAGTTTTCGAGGCAAAGGGGCGATCGCTTTTCCGTTTGTACATCCTCAGCATAGTTCATTTTCTGAATTAGTCAACTGCCAAGCTCAAATAATTTACCGTAGCGGTTAATTAAAGGATAGTGAAGGTTGCGGGATGGTAACATCAGCTTGCAAAGTCCAGGCTATTAATTGAGCATCAACAGTGGTCATCCGTTGGAAATTGGCAGTTGTAATGGCCGAGCGAAATATCAGCAACAAAGAGTTGGCTGCTTTGGTGGGGATGCACCCAACTTCGTTTTCGAGACTCAAAACCCGCCGTCGCCTCACGAGAATTGACGAATCCACTCTCAATGCTCTGTGCAAAGCGCTAAACTGCCAACCGGGCGATTTAATGGTGTATGAGGAAGACGAGCCCGATCGCACTTAAAAAACCGACTGCGATAGTTAGTAGTGTTGACAGCGACGCACCCTACAGATTCGTGAAGCGAAGCTATCCCGTAGGGAATCGCACAATTTCCACTGCAAAAACGCGAGCAAACTCAGCGACAAGGATCGATCGCACTCGATCGACCTCAATTCCGGGAATAAACTGCTCTAAACTGCCAACAGGTCGATCGGGAATCCCGCAAGGTACAATTTGCCCAAAACCAGCGAGATCGGGACAAACATTTAAAGCAAAACCGTGCATCGTAATCCAGCGACTGACTTTAATGCCGATCGCACCTAGCTTGCACCCATCCACCCAAACCCCAGTCATACCGGGAACCCGCGAACCCTTCAACCCCAAAACTTCCAGCACCCCCAGCAGCACTTCCTCCAACTGCCGCAAATACCAGTGCAAATCTTGTTGGTGACGGCGCAAATTTAAAATCGGATAGCCAACCAATTGACCCGGACAGTGGTAAGTCACCTCGCCGCCCCGCTCAACTCGGTGCAGTTCCGGCTGAGTTTGGCTTGGGTCAAATTTCAGAAATTCCAGCTTTGATCCCAGTCCCAAAGTGTAAACCGGCGGATGTTCCAGCAAAATCAGGACATCTGGCAAATCTGGCCTGTCGCGCCGTTCTTGCACGAGTTTTTGCTGGATTTCCCAAGCTTGGGAGTAGGGAACTTGTCCCCAATCGAGGAGCAAGCAGGGTTGTGCATTTAGTGGTTGATGGATTAGAGGAGAAACCATGCAAAAAATCAATAGTATTTTTACGGAATATTGGCCCAGCTTAAATCAAGAATTGTCAACATATAATAAAAGATTTGGAAGATAAGTGTTTTCGAGAATACATAGTGCTACTGTATAAAATATACCGAAGTTACAGAAGGGAGGGAGCTCTATGAAGCTTGTTATCCAGGGTAAAAATATAGAAATCACCGATGCGATTCGCGAGTACGTCAATCAAAAGGTGGAAAAGGCAGTTAGCCATTTTCAAACTTTGACGACTGAAGTGGACATACATCTATCGGTGGCTCGTAACCCCAGGATCAATCCTAAGCAGACTGCTGAGGTGACAATTTATGCTAACGGCAGCGTGATTCGGGCTGAGGAAAGCACGGAAAGCCTATATGCAAGCATAGATTTGGTTGCCGACAAGATAGCTCGTCAACTGCGGAAATTTAAGGAAAAACGTCACGACAACAAAATCCAGAGTAGTGCCAAAACGGTTACGGTAGTTGATGAACATCCTGTAGTAGCGGATCTGATTGGCGATCGAACTCCCGAACTTCCTGCTGAGGTTGTACGGACTAAGTATTTTGCTATGCCTCCAATGACTGTGCAACAAGCTTTGGAACAATTGCAGATTATCGATCACGATTTCTATATGTTCCGTAATGCGGAAACAGACGAAATTAACGTACTCTACGAACGCAAGACTCACGGTGGCTATGGAGTTATCCAACCCCGCCACAGCAACGGTAACGGTAATAGCAAAAATGGCAAAACTGCCGAAAGCGCTACATCTGAAAAATCGAGTGTTGCAAAAAGCTAGATAATTGCTGAGTGCTAATTGTTAATGGCTGCAAGTCGTTAGCAAAAAAGGACTAAAGTCCTTACTACGAACCACGAGTTTTTAGTAAGGACTTTAGTCCTTTCTTGGTTTTTTAATATCATGATTCGTAGTCAGGACTTGGCGGATATTTTCTAGAGAAAATGGATGAACAATTATGCTATTGGAGTTAAGACAATTGAAGATTCAGCCGGGTCAGCAATTACTGGTTGAGGATGTTAACTGGCAACAATTTGAAAGTATTTTGGCGGAATTGGGAGAACGTCGTGCTTCCCGACTTTCCTATAGTAACGGACGGTTAGAAATTATGGTTCCTCTGCCCGAACATGAAAAAGCCAAAGAAATTATTGGCGACATGGTAAAAATTTTGTTAGAAACACGACAAATAGCATTTGAGTCATTAGGTTCGACAACGTTGAAAAATGAACGCATGAGTCAGGCTGTCGAACCGGATACCTGTTTTTACATTCAAAATCAAGCAGCCGTTATAGGTAAAACTCGCCTCGATATGAGTGTTGATCCACCTCCCGACTTAGCTATAGAAATTGATCTTACCTCTCGCACGCAGTTGGATAATTATCAAATTCTAGGAGTGCCGGAACTTTGGCGATATGCACGGCGAGGGCTACAAATCAACGTCTTGCAAGCCGAAAAATATATTGAGTCTGATGTTAGTCCCACTTTCCCCAATATCCCGATTGTCGAACTGGTGAATCAGTACACTCAGCAGAGTCAAGTTGCTGGTAGAACCCACGCTATTCAAGCTTTTAAAAATTGGTTACGGGAAAATCTCTAGTCTGAGAATTTCGGTTCTCACTAAAAACCTTTAGTTCGCAGTCAGGAATTTAGTTTGTTCTTGGTTTTTTAGACAATGAGGGATGAGGACTTTCGTCCTCACTACCAACAATATATTTAAGCAAATCCATCTAACTTTTGATGGTTTCTAAAGTTTTGAGTGCTTCTGCAACGTGTGCTTTAAAGTCTAACATGGAGTCAAAAATATGCTTGACAACGCCTTCTTTGTCAATGACATAAGTTACTCTACCGGGCATAATCCACAGGGTAGCTGGAACTCCATATAATTGCCGAACTTTGTTGCCAGTATCGCTCAGCAGTGTAAAGGGTAGCTGATATTTGGTGGCAAATTGTTGGTGCGATTGTTGGGTATCTTCGCTAATTCCTATGACTTCTGCACCTGCGTCTTTGAAGACTTCGTAGCTATCTCGAAAAGCGCAAGCTTGGGTGGTGCATCCGGGTGTGTCGTCTTTGGGGTAAAAGTAGACTATGACGTTTTTTTTACCTTTAAAATCTTTGAGGCTGACTGATGTGCCAGTTTGAGATGGTAAGGTAAAATCGGGGGCGGTGTCTCCTACTTTGACGGTCATGTTTTTTTAACTTAGTAGATGTGTTGGCGTGAAATTTTAACTTTTGTTATTGTACAGTTTTTTTGAGCAATAGTTCGCAGTTGCGATCGCCCGATTCGGTATTATCCCATTTTTGCTTTCTCGCAATCCTAAAAAAAACCCTTTTTACCAAATCTGGATGCAGCCGACGATTAGCAGTTACGCGGATTAATTCGAGAGGCTTTTTTGAACCGCAGATGCACGCGGATTAACGAAGATTCTTATTAACAAGGGGAGGTGCGACGCTGAAACGTTACTACTGAGATGTTTCACCATTCTCAATAAGCCTTTTATGAACAGGCTTTCCGGCCTGTTCCACAAGAAAATTCACTCTGTGTGGAACAGGCCGGAAAGCCTGTTCTTGAGAATGGTGCAAGATGTGAGTTACTACAAACTTAATTGTTATCGGCCTTTAGTTAAATTTTTTAATTCCCGCCATATTGGAGGAATTTGACCGGAGTGTGTGCGGGGCTGGGTGAGGATTCCTTGAGTGGGACTGAAGAGCAATGATAGCACAAATAACCCCGATGCAACTAAAACTATTGCGGGGCCGGATGGCAAGTTATAGAAGTAGCTGAGATACATTCCGCTAATGCTGGAAATAACTCCGATTATTGCGCCTAAAATCATTACTTGGTGCAGGCGAGTTACTAGGAGATAGGCGGTACTTGCGGGTGTAATTAATAGGGACAAGACTAGCACTACGCCAACGGCTTTGAGGCTGGCAACTATTGTGAGGGCGATGAGTACCATCAGTCCGAAGTTGAGCAGGTTTACTGGTAAACCTGTGGCTTGCGCTCCTAATGGATCGAATGTATAAAATAGCAGTTCTTTGTAAAAGACTACTACAACTAATAAGACTACGGCGACTATGACGGCTGTGTCGATCGCATCTTCGACAGTAACCCCCAGGATGTTGCCGAAAAGAAAGTGGTTGAGGTCGATTTTGTTGTCTTTTTGGACGATCGTAATTAGGGTGATGCCGAGGGCGAAGAATGCCGAAAATACGATGCCCATTGCCGCGTCTTCTTTAATTGTCGATCGAGCTTTGATCCAAGCTATGATTACTGTACTCAAAACTCCGGCAATGAAAGCGCCGATAAAAATGTTTGCTCCGAGGATAAATGCGATCGCCAATCCGGGCAAAACCGAGTGGCTGATGGCGTCTCCGAGCAAGGCCAGCCGCTGTACCATTAAGTAGCTGCCGACGATCGCGCAGACGATGCCGACGAGAATGGCAATTATGAGCGATCGCTGCATGAATCCGTACTGCAACGGCTCAATTAAGGTTTGGATCATAAAATTATCAAATCACAGTTAACTAATGACTAACAACCAAAGCAACCCGGTTTTATCTGAGATGTTGTACCATTCTCAATAAGCTTTTTAGGAACAGGCTTTCCGGCCTGTTCCACAAACAGTGAATTTTATTGTGGAACAGGCCGGAAAGCCTGTTCTTGAGAATGGTGCAAGATGTGAGTTCGATCCGAGATTTATCGTTGCCCAATTCAATATTATCCAAGAAACCGGGTTCAAGAGAGTAACTCCTAGATTAATGACTGCTGGCTAATTAAGCTGCTTGTCCGGCAAAGAACATTACTTGTCCGCCGTAGGCGCGGTAAAGGTTTTCTTGGGTTAGCACTTCTTGGCGGGAACCAGCGGCAATCAATTCTGTATTCAGCAAAATTAAATCATCAAAATTGGTGATTGATTCGCCTAAGTCGTGGTTGACTACTAAGACGATTTTTCCGGAATTTGCTAGCTGGTGGAAGATGTCAAAAATGATATTTTGAGTTTTTTGGTCAACGCCGACAAATGGCTCGTCAAAGCAGAAAATAGCGGCTTCTTGGGCTAATGCTCTCGCTAGAAATACTCGCTGTTGCTGTCCGCCGGAAAGTTGTCCGATCGGTCTGTCTTTGTAAGCACTCATACCTACTCTTTCTAAGGCATCGGCAGCGGTGCGGCGGCTAGCTGCCGAAAAGCGGCGAAACCATCCGGCTTTTCTGACTCTTCCCATCATCACGACATCCCAAACGGTGGCGGGATAGTTCCAGTCAATTTGCGATCGCTGGGGCACGTAGGCTACTGTTTCGAGTCGATCGGCGATCGCTTCTTCGCCCCAGGTAACAGTGCCGCGATTTGCCGGAATTAAGCCCAACATTGCTTTGATCAGCGTGCTTTTGCCGGCACCGTTGGGGCCAATAATACCCGTCAGCCTTCCCGGTTTGACGGAAAGATTGATATCTCTGAGTGCCTCTACCGTGCGGTAGTTTACTGCTAAGTGCTTAACAGCGATAATTTCAGTGTCGGTAGCGCTGTCTTTGAGGTGGCAAACCATTTCAGACCAAGGATTCTCGTTGGGGAAGGTGGCGGTATTCATTGCGGTGACTCTATCTCCTTTTTATTAAGTTTACTGTAAAAATGAAAAGAATATGAAATCATCGGTAAATAGGAATAATCGGGAACGCACCAGAGGTAGATAATGCGACAGTCCAAGCTGGAAACCCCTCAAACTATAGGTTTGGCGGCGAAAATCTCAAGTCGGTTAAAACTCATATCTTCCACAATTCTCAATAACAGGCAAGATGCCTGTTCCACAAAGAGTGAGTTTTCTGGTGGGGTGGGCATCCTGCCCGCCCAGACAAGGGTTATTGAGAATGGTGTCAGATGTGAATTAAAAGCGAGGGCAATTGTGAAGCAATCCTATAAAGGGGAGTTTAGCAGTGAGTCGGCGATTGAAACCTCCCGCCCTGGATTGAACAAGTCCAAAGTATTTTTTATCAGAACTATTGCCTGCGGCATTTTGACTTTGGGCTTATTTAGTTGTACTCAAACCCAGGGTGATCGCCTCTCTCCAGAGGCAGATGCTAAACCCAAGGTAGTTGCTACCAGCACAATTATTGAGGATTTGACCGATCGAGTAGCGGGTGGCGAAATTCAGCTAACAGGAATTTTGCAGCCGGGAACCGATCCTCACGTTTACGAACCTGTGCCAAAAGATTCTCAAGCTTTAGAACAAGCTAACTTAATTTTGTATAACGGTTACAATTTGGAACCGGGATTAATTAGGATGATGAATGCGGCCGGAATTAAGGCGCGGAAATTAGCAGTGGGGGAAGTTGTCAAGCCTTTGCTACTGAATAAAGAAGGCAATACAGTACCCGATCCGCACGTTTGGGGAAATGTGGAAAATGTAGTTCAAATGGTGGAAGCAATTCGGGATGCGCTAATTGACCTGTCGCCGGAAGATCGGGAGAAGTTTACGCAGAATGCTGTGAAACTTACTGCAGAGTTAAAACGTTTGGATAGTTGGATCGAACAAGAGATTAAAACTATTCCCGAAAATAAGCGCGAATTAGTAACAACCCACGATGCTTTTCAATATTACAGCCGCGCCTACGGATTGGGAAGTGCTGGCAGTTTGATCGGGATTAGTACGGAGGAACAGCCCAGCGCTCAAACGGTGCAAAAGTTAGTAGAATCCGTGAAAGCTGCGGGAGTTCCTGCTATTTTTGCCGAGACTACAATTAACCCGCAACTGATTAGAACAGTGGCGGAGGAAGCGGGGGTGAAATTGGCGGCGCAGCAACTTTATTCGGATTCGATTGGGGCGGCAGGAAGCGAGGGCGATTCTTATGTGAAAATGATGTCTGCTAATACTCGCGCCATCGTCGAAGCTTTGGGGGGGAAATACACGCCATTTGAAGTTAGCAAATAGCAAGTATGGTGCCCCGGAAGAGTTTTATTTTCTCTGCGGGGTGATAGCTAGCTGACGCAGCCTACAAGTTTCAGTAGGCTTGCATTGCATAAGTCTTTGATTGGTACATAAACCGCAGATGCAAGGCAGATAAACACAGATAAACGCAGATTATTGAAGGGATTGAAAGCTTGGGAATGCGAGAGGTCTAGTTTATCTGCTTCGACAAAATTAAATTGAGCACGTTCAATTCGTTGGAACTTAAAAGATATTTATCTGTAAAAATTTTTTCTCGGCTTTGTTCTAAACTGTAGCTTCTAAACACGATAAACGGGAATTCGTGATACTTGTACCCGATCGGCATTACACTATCTACAGGGTAGATCGATCGCACATAAGCCGACAAAATATCCCGAAACCGCCTGTCTTCCGGTTCTTCCAGCCTGCTGTCAGCAAAATACTCCTGCATTTCCTCCCCGCTGACAAAAGCAAACAGCGGTATGGCATAATAGCGATCGAAATGCTGACTCTGCTCTTCAAAATACTGAGTTTTCTCGACTTCGCTGTTGAGAAATTGCAAAAGCTCGATCGCACCGCCTCTAATGGCCGATATTACATTCTCCGGGGACGAATCGCTATCCCTAATTCGATACATTTTGTCCAGCAACTTCTTCTCTAGACATTCCTTAATTTCTCGATGAAGTGGCATCTGGTATGTTTCTACCAAATTTTGCTTAGCTAGAGGTACGAGCAACAAACTACCGCAAACATGACCAGTCTCTAGATTATCATAACTCAGCAAACCATCCAGCGGATTACACTTCTCCAAAAACTTACGATTAAAATCGTCCCGCATTTCCAGATAGAAATCGCCCTTTTGACGAGACTTCTCAGAATTTTTCAAAAGAAACTCCCCGCGACCCAAAAGCTGTTCCAGACTCGTATAAACCTCCTTAAACAACATATTTCCTCGCTGGCTCTCGCTCTTTAATGTCTTAATTAGAGCCGCCATTTTGCTGCTAAAAGTATCCCCGACTGCGGAAACCGACTTACCGCCAATCGGAATCATCAAAAACTTATCCCTACCCAAATATCCATATCCCACAATCCGCGTCATCACCGCAGTCTTCAGAATTAGCAGTAAATTCAACAAACTCAACTTGCTTTCTTGTAAAGAAAGTTCCGCATCATCAGCGTAATAAACTGCTGTATCAGACAGATAAAAAACCAATTCCTTATCTTCACCATCAAGGGTTTTACCGTTGTCATATTCTCCGCGTCCCCGATAAATTACCTGTATCACTTCCATGAGATTTTTCTCAATCTGAAAGCGGGGAATATCTACTAAAATATGCTTAGTTTTTGGGAAAGATAAGCCGCGACTTCCCGATGCAGTCATAAAAATTACTTTAGCTGTATTTTTGCACTTTTGTATTTGCTCCTTCTCCTCTTCCGAGATATTCGCGTGGACTTCCAGATAATCGGTATAGCGATTAAATTCTCGCTCATTTTGGATTTTATCAATTAACTCCGCCAATCTTCGCTTATCCTGAATGTAGACGATAATTTGTTCAACTCCCGGTATTGCTAACCGCTGATTGATATCCTCAATTATTTGAGACTGTACCCGTTTTACCAAATCATAATTTATTTTTAAAGAAATATCTTCAGTGAATTTAACAGCTTCTACAAACACCTTGTAAGTTATCTCTAAACTGCTAGCCGGATAGGAATTCGTATTGATAAGTTTAGCAGCTAATCGTTTAAATTCAAAAGGAATAACTTGTAAAAACGGGATTTGCTCAGAAGTTTTTGGGAGCTTTTTGAAATAGATTTTATCCGGTTCCGGCGAGGTATCATCGAGGTGTTGTTTAATCACATCCGGGTCAACAATCGAAGCGTCGGCTACAATAATTTTAGTATTAAAACCGTGTTTTTGGGTGTGCAAGTCATATTTGTTAAGCAGCCTACCAATTCCATGCAAAAACTCAACGCCGCCGTCGTCTCCAGTGATTTCATCTATCATAATGAAAATGTGTTTGATGCGGCTGGAGATTTCTTGCATTCTAGGAGAAATGACTGCTTTTTCCCCCTTGTTGTAAGCATCTTGAAATATTTTCTCTAAATGCTGGAGAGTATTTTTTCCGGTTTCTGTCACCTTTAAAGACTGAATGGAAACGGTAGCCACGATATTGTTCGATGTTTTACGATTGACGAGCGAATATATTCCCTCACAAACGCTATTTAGCACTCCATGCTTTTTGCCTATCCTAGGTTTGATTACTGTTTCTCCCTTCCTTTCAAGTTGCGGCTGGTGATATTCCTTCCGCTGCATTTCGGCCCTGTTGTTGATGAAGTGGACACTTTTTTGTTGAAAATTTTCGTGATGATTATTTGCGACGTAGTTGACGGTACATTGTCCAAAATTGCTGTCTATAGTATCGGAACTTGAGTTAATGCAAAATAAGCGATTGTCGCACAGCAAACCAGTCTTTTTGTCTCGAAATTTATCGATGATATCTAAGTTGACTTGCTTGCGGGGACTGACGTACAGGAATAAGAAACCGTCCTCGATATGGCTTTTGAGAAAATTGGCGATCGCAGTTGTTTTCCCAATTCCCGGATTCCCCGTCAAAAAGATATAAGTTTCATCAGATTGCAGTGCTTTGACAATCAATTGAGCGTGAGCATTTCTCAGATGTAATCCGCGATCGATTTGCAAATCATCGGCCAGTTTATCTGATATAATATCTATGGAATTAACAAAATTATCGATCCGCTCTGTATTACGTACAGGTGTAGAACTTTTGCCAATCGTCAACAAATCGCTGACAAACTTTTTGCCATTTTGAAAACTGCGAGCTGCGTTGAGTTGAATCGTATCTAAAACATCGCCGCGAGCATCGTTAATCTCTTTATTTTTCGCTTCCTGCTGGTAGATTTTGGCACAATTCGCCAAGATGTCAATTTTATCACTGCGGAGGGAAATTGCGCTAATTGTGCGATCGCTATAACCGACAACATTCAACAACACCTCAGCATCATCAGGAATCATACCAGTCGTTTGCAGAAAACCGTAGAAGCTGTGAGCGTAGCTACCAGCCTGAATCAACTTAGCGCTTTCCTTATCCTTATACTTAAAAGCCGTAAAATATCGGTTTAAACCCTCCGAAAAGTCAATACCTAAAGTGCTAGTATCGATTCGCAGATTAGAAAAAACACTTTTCGATCGCAAGTAGCTAATTTCTCTGAGCAAAGACTTCCGCATCACCTCTATTTCGTTGAGATTATCGACTTTTTCCGAAGTCAACGGAGGAGTAAACACAGACAAATCAACGCACAGAATTCTAAACTCCTTACCATTTTGCAACAAAATCAGGGTATCAGCTTGCAAAAACTCGCCTTTTTTCTTGTAGCGGCGGATGTAGGAGTTAATCTCATCGTCTGAGAAATTGGGTTGCGCTGTTTCAAACTGAGATAATACCTTCTTAAACGCTTTAAAAACTTCTGTCTCATCGTCATTCTGGGTTCTAATACTGTTAGCACAACTCAAACTGCACTGAAAATACAAGATTTGCGATAACCTTAAAGTCCAGCCCGTAGATGTGAGGTACTCCCGGAAGAAATTCAACCCACCAATAAAGCCTTTTTGGAGAAAAAATAGACTCCACTTCTCAACAATTTTAGCATCCAAACTACCGAGGAGATTAGCTTCCCTAGTTATTTCCGCCATCATCTTTGGCAATTCTAGTTTCTGCAAATCGAGACGGTAGGAATCTCCGAAATTGTGAGCTATATTTTCACGCTGAATATACGCCAGAATCCCAATATTAAATCCCACCTCAAACAGCCGTCCAAAATCTTCACCAATCATGATTAATACCTCCCTCATCCACATTTAAGACTTCTCTTACCTTATTCAAAAATGCCAGGGAATTAAAATCCGCACTACCGCCAGCATGACTAAATACAGATAAAGCACCCACCGATTCATCGCCAATAATTCGCTCGTAGGGGTCAAGTTTTAAACTAATATTGTGACGAGCTTCATACCGAGAAAAGTGGAATATTGTTAGATAATGTAGCAAAGTATTTTTGATTGCACCATCATAAATCAAACCTTCACGAATATCTTGATCGTCTAGGATACCTTGATAGATATTCAACAGCGTCGAGTAGGAAATCACACCGTTATAAAAGTTTTTTTCCTCCCTGACTCTAATTCCGTTAAACAAGTTGAAAAACATCACAGCTTGCTGACTGGTATCTGCAAACAAGTTTTCAAGCTCCATTGCATCCTGAATGTAAAACGATTTTCCCTTATCGCCTAGGAAACTGCGGACATAGTATTTGTCAAAGAATATTGGATAAATTTTGATATCTCGGCGCTCTCCTTTCAAAGTTCGGAGCAATTTTTTTGACATGAAAGACAATTCCTCATCTTCCTCAGTCTTAGTAATATGCAGCGTACTCATGTAAGGTGCTTGGGAAATATATGCGAAATTCCGATATCCTTGCTGATAAAGCTGGCTCATGACATCTTCAAGGATTAACGGCTCAGAATAAAGACGGCTGACACTGTAATTCTCGGAAAGTGTTTTCAGCATTTCGACTTGAATTGTACTGTCATCTAGACGATTGATTCCGACAATTTCTCCGATTAAGCAGGCTTGTCTTTGGAAGCGGTTTTGATTGCTTCTTTTCGCATCACTATCCCGGCTGGAAACGACAATAATTGCCAATTTATCCAACTCAGGGGCTAGCTGTACATTATCATCGAATCGAAACTTTTTAGGAAGAATTGAATACAGGGAACTCAAACCGTTACGAATTGTGTAACCATTGGGCGTTTTTCTAATCCGAAATCCTTGAGAAGTTGAGCGTTGTTTTTCACTCAAAATATGAGACAATGTTTTAGAAAGGTTAGCCATAAATTTTTCTGATGGCGAAGGGTGTTTGTCGTCACCTTCGTGGAGCCTCACCATCGGAATAAACAAGTTGTCCGCAGTGTTTTCGAGTAATATCCTCAGACAGATATAGGACAGCAGCAACATGGTAAACTTATACACAAAAATTGCTGCGGGTTGTAAACCTTTGTCGCCGCAGTCTAGTCGTCTATCGTCATAGGGAAACACAACTAATTTGGTCTGAAAATGTTTTTCGTAGATTTCTCTAGAGCGAGGGGCTTTAGGTGCAGAAAGTACAGGCAAAACATCGACACCTTTGATATTGTATTCCATGCTAAAATTTTGGCGTTCATCAGTTGGGAAATACCGGACATCTTCGATGCTGATATTGACGGGTAGCTGACAAATAGATTTTTCATCCACACTAGGTTCTTTGACTGTAATATAATGAAGCGTTTGCTTGTAATTTCGCTCCATAATGTCATTAAAAAATTTACCATTCGTCAAAATATTGTCAATATCTTCTACCAGACCTATTTTGAGGTTTACGTGTCGCGTTTCTGTGCGGGTTGGTAAAATTGTTTGACGCTCCAGAAAGCCTTTTAGCATTCTTCTCAGATGCGTAATTTTGTGTTTTATGTTAAACTGATTAAGCCCTTTAATAAAGTTGCGAAAAAGCTCTTTTTTTTGCTCATCGTTAGAACCTTGCAAAACGGGCAAGACTCTTTGTTCAAATAGGATTCTAGGCTGATGATTTAGTTCAGATTCCGGGTCGTATTTTTTTGCTAGTGGGTCATTGCGGGAAGCCAGCACAAAATAGTAGAGCAATGCTATTTTTAACAGTTTGCGGACGAAGGTTTCGGGATTAGAATCCTCATCAAATTCTGCTTGATGTTCTTCACTGTCGGGATTTAGCAGGTTCAGATAATACTCAAATACATCTTTTCCGCTGCGCGCTTGAACTGAGTTATCAAATTTGATTTTGAGGCCAAAGATAAACTTACGCTCGTTACGATAATTGTCCGTACTTTCTCCCAAGTAACCTGATACAATAGGAATAATGGGCAGTGCATCTAAAAATTCTGATCGGGCAAATATCTCTCTGTAATTAACTCGAACTCCAGCATAATTAACTTCGTAGTCACCATCAGAGTTCCCTGGATCGTTGATGTATTCTTCTATTAATCTGAGGCGGCGAATTAAGTCTTCTAAATAGATGATGCCTACAGTATCTGTGTTGCTCGCGCGGATGTGTTCTAGCAGATACTCTAAGTAAGTAATCTTAGCTTCTTTTTGAATTTTGCCGAGAGTTTCTTTGTCTACCAGTCGGATTAATTTGTGGAAATCCGAGTCAAGATTTTTAACCATCTCATCAAGACCGTGGTTAAGGTCTTCTTTCTCACTGCTAGTCTCGGCATTTTCATTGATATAGTTTTGCAAACCCTGCTTGAGTTCTTGTTCAAAAATATCAGTATTTCGGACGGTAATGGTCAATTTATGCAATTTTAAAGCTGCATGGCTTCCAGTACCTCGGCTTTCCAAAGTTAGCCTTTCTTTTTCTAAAGAAGGGTGGCGGATGCCAAAATCGTATTTAAAGCCTAACTCTTGGCCGCTTCCCCGAAAAGAGGGTGAGCATAAGGGACTAATCAAACTAGCGACAAAGCTTTCAATAGAAGTATTTTGTGGCAGTTTAAATTCTAATTGCTGCAGCAAAAACTGTTGAATCTGTCTAACTTGACTGCCAAAACGCTCCTCAATTTCCGGCGGTAAGTTAACAGTAGCAGAATGTGCTTGACGTTCCCCGGAACCCAGGGGTTGCCGCACTTGCTTGTTGGAAACATCAGCAGCAATGGTGTCAATATCAATTAGCAAGCGGCGGCGGTCATCTGATATATTAAACGGGTTTTTCGATTGCAAAACTTCTAAAATCTTGTCCAGCAAATCGCCATAGTCAACTGGAACTAAATCGCTGTCATCCAATCTTAAGAGGTTCACCCTGTTAACTCCTTCAAAAAGCTTGAATCCACTCTTTCACATCGTACTCAGTCCAAACCCCATTTACCCAATAAGGATCGGATTCCACCAATTGTCGCACGGCCGCCTCCTCTTCTGCTTCGTAAATTGCAAAAACTTTTGTTAAATCTTTCGTTGGCCCGATCGTACTTAACACACCCGATTCCTTCTGCTTAGCCAATCCAGCCAAATGAGCGTCTCGAAACGGAGCGCGTTTTTCGAGAACGTCTTCGCAGTAACTTCCCCACATCACATATTTGGTCACGGTTTTGAGCCTTAGATAAATTTATTTAAAAGTTATTGTACAATAAGAGTAACAGGATTTAACGAAAATTTTAACGATAAGATTAATGAACCGCAGAGGGCGCAGAGGGCGCAGAGGAAGAGGGGAAAGAGAGAGGTTTGTTAGATAGGAGAAGATGGCTATGACTTTATTAGACATTCGTTTGTTGACGGTTCAAGAGTATCACCGCATGGCAGAAGTTGGTATTTTTGAGGAAGACGAACGAGTTGAATTATTGGCAGGACAGATAGTAAAGATGGCCGCAAAAGGAACAGCACACAGTGCAGCGGTGACACGTACAGAGAAGTTACTGGAAAACCGTTTGGGAGAGCGAGTTTTGGTGCGGCTGCAAGATCCTGTTCGGTTAAATGATTTCTCTGAACCTGAACCCGATCTTGCTGTGGTCGTACCCGATCCGCTTTACTATGAAGACCACCATCCAACTCCGTCTGAAATTTATCTGATTATTGAAGTTGCTGATAGAACCCTGAGAACAGATTTGGGGATAAAAGCGACAATTTATGCTCAATCTGGAATTGCGGATTATTGGGTTTTGGATGTTAATAATCGGCAACTTCACGTATTTAGAGAACCGAGTCAGGATGGCTATCAGAGTATAGTAGTTCTTGAGGATGATGCGAGTATTTCTCCTTTGCAATTTCCTGATTTTTCTTTTATGGTTGGGGAGATGTTGCGGCCGTTGGTGACAATTTAATTAACGTTAAAAATTGAGTCCGCCAGGGAATTCATTCCCTGGCGGTTTCCAGTGGTGAGTAGCGGCCTCTTTAGCTTCTCAAACTAACGCCGAATTTCTCTACTAAAACATCGCGAACTTTTTGTTGTGCCGGTTCGACATCAGTTTCGCTCAAAGTTCGATCGCCCGCGCGGTAAACTAACCGAAAAGCCAAACTCCGCTGTCCCGCCGGCACGTTGTCGCCCCGATATTCGTCGAACAGTTCCACCGAATCCAGCAAACTACCCGCCGCCTTTTTCATCGCACTCTGCATCTCAACAACCGCAACCTCTACAGGCGCGAAAAACGCAATGTCTCTGTCAGAAGCGGGGAAACTCGAATAACCCGCGAATTTGCGAGTTAAGTTGCTCGATCGATTCAACGCTGCCAACAGCACCGCCAAATCTAATTGAAACACGTAAACCTGTTCCGGCAAATCCTTTTCCTGCTGCAATTGCGGGTGCAACTGTCCGAAAACTCCTAAATGTTTCCCGTTTAACGATAAGGCCGCCGTGCGACCAGGATGCAAGCGTGTATTAGAGGAATCGCTTTGATATTCCACCGCCAAACCCAACCCTTGAAATGCGCTTTCCAAAATACCTTTTGCCTCAAACCAAGTCAAAGGTCGATCGCGCCCGGACTGCTGCCATTTCCACACAGTCGGATCGCCGCCGATAATCCCCGCAACTGCATCCGCTTCCTTCATTGCATCCCCATCTTTCCAGAAAATCCGGCCGACTTCAAAACCGTTTAGTGCGCCATTTCCCTGTTCCAAATTGTACTGGAAAGCATCAATCAAACCCGACAGCATTTCTGTCCGCAAAGCCGAATACTCCACAAACAGCGGATTCGCCAGCACCACCTGATTTTCTCCCTCAGTTTTCACCAAAGAATAGTGCATCAACTCCGTCAAACCGGCCGCCCGAAAAGCCGATCGCACATTCCGAATTGCCGCGTATTCTGGTGACAGATAACCGGGTTCCGTTTTGCTGGGCAAAGTATCGCAGAAATTGTCATAACCGTGGAGTCGGGCAACTTCTTCAATTAAATCGATTTCCCTTTCTAAATCTCGGTAGCGGTAAGGAGGAACAGTTATCGCAAACACCCGTTCTTTTTCTGTTGGAAAAACTTCGCATCCCAAAGCTATGAGAATATTTTTTACCTCTTCCGGTTCCAGATATTTAGAACCGCCAGTTTGTCCTCTTTTCAACTGCCCCAAAACCAGATTTACTCGGTCTAAACGCAATTCGAGCGATCGCAAAAAACTCAAATCATCACCCGAACTCGCCGTTTTCTGCACCGTCGCAGTGCCTCCAGCCAACTCCAAAATTAGAGCTACAGCGCGGTTGCAAGCAGTGGTCAAAGCTGCCTGATTCACCCCCCGCTCGTAGCGGATCGATGCCTCGCTACGCAAGCCTTGAGCGCGCGCAGAACGGCGAATCGTTGCCTGGTCAAAAATCGCTGCTTCCAAGACTAAATTTTGCGTTCCTTCGTGAACTTCCGTATCTTCACCGCCCATTACCCCAGCTAAGGCAACGGGTTTGTCGCTAGCAGTAATTAACAAATTTTGAGCTTGCAAATTGCGGTTTTGTCCGTCCAAAGTTTTGAAGGATTCGCCTGTTTTGGCAAAACGGACGCCGATGCTGATATCTTGAGTACCGGTGAAAGATTGCAGGCGATCGGAATCGAAAGCGTGCAGCGGTTGTCCCCATTCCAATAAAATGTAATTAGTTACGTCAACCACATTATTAATTGGTCGCACTCCCGCCGCCTGCAACCGCTGCTGCAACCAAGCTGGAGAAGCAGCAATTTTCACACCTTCAATTGCCGTGCCGATGTAAATCGGGCATCCTTGCGGTTCGGATATTTCTACTGCCAAACCAGGACTTTCTTTGCCCTCAATCGCTACACCATTCGCTGCAGGAATTCTCAAACTTGCCCCAGTCAGCGCCGCCACTTCTCGCGCTACACCCACCATGCTCAAAGCGTCAGCACGGTTGGCAGTTGCTGTCAAATCTAAAATCACATCGTCTAAACCCAAAAGTGGGCGAATATCGCTGCCCAATTTGGGATTTTCTAACTCGAAAATGTGAATCCCGGCTGACTCTTTAGATAGCCCCAATTCCGCCAGAGAGCAAATCATTCCTTCGGAAGGAACGCCCCGCAATTTAGCAGGTTTAATCTTTAAATCAATAGTCGATAAATAAGTGCCAACAACAGCGACAGGCACGTAAATATCTGCCCTAGCGTTGGGTGCGCCGCAAACAATATTCAAAGCTTCTGAAGAACCGACATCCACTTGACAAACTCTCAATTTGTCTGCATTCGGATGCTGTTCGCAGGCGATGATTTTGCCCAAAACTACACCGCTTGCCCACGGGCGGCGGTCTTCAATTTCTTCAACTTCAAAGCCTGCCATTGTCAGGGTTTCGGCTAATTCTTCCGGTGACATCGCCACATCCACCAATTCCTGCAGCCACTTTAGAGAAATACGCATAATTTAGTCAGTAGTTAGTTGTCAGTGCTCTGTAGTTATTAGTCATTAGTCGACGCCGACGGGCTACGACTTTTGAGTCCCAGAATTTATTCGGGAAAGCTTTTCATAGCATATTAACTTAAATTTGTCAAGACTGTTATGGTACACATCAGCAAAAACAATGGATCTGCCCAAAGGTAGATGTCTACTGGGGGATGAGTAGCATTCTCATTCAGAGAATGAGGTATGCTAGATACATCTAACAACGCAAAAAGCACTTAAGTTTAGAAAGACTTTACACAAAAAAGCACAACTTTAGCAAGTCTTTAAACTATCTTCAAGGATAATCAACCGAAAAAACTCAAACCAGCGAGATAATCAAAATAGGGAAAAGATATCGGCTTAAAAGACTTAGGTGCAATTCCAATTCGCGATCGAACGCACGGCTTGCCGAAAACTGATAGATTAGTATGTCTACCAGAAGCAGGAACAGGCTATTTGTGCAGTCGAGCGACGCTGACAAGATCAGAACAACATAGGCAAACTCAATCAATATGAGCTACTGCGTAAATCCGGGCTGTCCCCATCCTCAAAATCCTGCTGACTCTATTCTTCAGTGTCAGACTTGCGGTGCGCGGTTATTGCTGCGCGCTCGCTACCGAGTCATTGAACCGTTAGGACAAGGAGGTTTTGGAGCTACATTTCTGGCAAAAGACATCTCATTGCCCGGTCAACCGAGTTGCGTGGTCAAGCAACTGCGACCCAGTAGTTCGTCGCCGCGAGTTTTAGAAATGGCGCGGGAATTATTCAAGCGAGAGGCGAAAACCCTCGGCCAACTGGGCGACCACCCGCAAGTACCGAGGCTGCTAGACTATTTTGAAACGGAACAGCAATTCTACTTAGTTCAAGAGTATGTTAAAGGCTCGACTTTGAAACAAGAAGTCAAGCACTCAGGCCGTTTCAACGAATCGGATGTTAAAAATTTTCTATTAGAAATTCTGCCAGTAGTGCAATATATCCACAGCCAAGGAGTAATTCACCGAGACATCAAACCCGCAAATATTATTCGCCGAATTCAAGACGGTCACTTAGTTCTGATTGATTTCGGAGCGGTAAAAGACCAAGTTAGCCAAACAATATTATTAGACCCCGCCGACCAAAGCGCCAACACGAAATTTTCAGTGGGCACATTTAGTTTTGCCCCCCCGGAACAAATGGCGCTGCGGCCGATATTTGCCAGCGACATCTACGCGGTGGGCATGACTTGCTTGTACTTGCTGACAGGAAAATCGCCCAAGGATTTAGATTTTGATGGAGTAACCGGCGAAATTGTTTGGCAGCCACACGTTCAGGTGAGTCCAAATTTTGCGCGGATTCTCGAAAAAATGCTCAAGCCGATGGTTGGGCACCGCTTCCAATCGGCAGCAGATGTCCTCAGAGCTCTCTCGGGCCAATTTGAAGACCCAAGTCTTGTGGATGGCTTGGCAACTCAATTCAACGCCTCTTCTCGTACAGTTGAAGAACCGACAATATTTAATGACGAGGGTTCTTCGTGGTCACCCCCTCAGAGCAAAATTAATCAAGATTTACGATCGAACCACACCCGCACTGGTAGAACTTCCTTCAGCCAATCCGGGAACACGGGAATGCAGCCGAGAGTTTCCCGGACTCTGGCTGAGTCCGGCAGAACTTTCGGAACCGTTGGACCTTCTAGTGGCAATTTAGCAGGGTCAAAGCTATCGAAAGTTGCTCCTAAGTGGGACACCAACAGCGTGCGAGCGGCATATTTTAAAGGCAAGCGTGATTTTGCTGACTGCGAACTGTCGGGTTTGCAACTGCAAAAAGCGCAGTTAGCGGGGGGGAATTTTTATCAGGCTAGGTTGGTGAAGGCAAATTTGCAAGCAGCGGATTTGTCGGGCGCGAATTTGGGTCACGCGAGGTTAATTCAGGCGAATTTGCGAGATGCTAATTTGACTGAGGCTTATTGCAGCACTGCCAATTTTGAAGGCGCGGATTTCCGAGGTGCTGACTTGACGGGGGCTTATTTGACTAAGGCGAATTTGCGGGGAGCAAATTTGTGCGGGGCGAATCTTACGAACGCTACAGTTTCTGAGGAACAACTGGCAATGGCAAAGACCAATTGGCTTACTGTTAAGCCTGATGGTAAGCGGAGTTTTGGATTTTAAGTAGTCATGGGGCATGGGGCATGGGGCATGGGGCATGGGGCATGGGGCATGGGGCATGGGGCATGGGGAGTTGTTAGCTGCTACTAATCACCAATCACAACAGTCAACACTCAACAGTCAACAGTCAACTTCCCACTCCCCCAGTCAGGTGAGTCGTCAGGAGGAAGCTCGATCGCCCCAAAGCCGCCTAAATTAAAAACTAGGAATGGAGGATTCGATCGCACCTAAACATGAAACTGCTCAACCGCCGCACTCGAACGCTTTTGTACACCGGCATCCTGGCGCTTGCCTACTTTGTTACCGGAAAACTCGCAGCGTCGATGCTGGGACTGGTGAAAGCCGAACCCTCCCCCGTGTGGCCGCCCGCCGGTATTGCTCTAGCAGCACTGCTACTGCAAGGGCGACGGATGTGGCCGGGAATTGTTCTCGGTTCAGTGCTGTTAAACTCTACCGGCGGTGTACCGTCGGCTGTCATTGCCACATCGGCCTTTAGCGTCACCCTGCAAGCGCTGGCTGGAGAGGCTGTGCTGACTTGGAGCGGATTTTCTACCAAACTCGATCGATTACGAGATGTTCTGGCTTTAGTGGCAGGCGCTGTCATCGGGTCTACTTTGGTCGGTTCTATCCTCGGCAACTTGGGTACGTGCATTTTTGGTTGGGCCCAGTGGAGCAATTTCTCTCGGAACTGGTGGACTACGTGGCTCGGAGACGGCATGGGAATTTTGATTGTGACGCCTGTGCTGTTGACTTTGAACCACGCCGTTAACAGTTTTAAATTTCCACTAAAACTTAGATATTTCACTATTCTCAATTACTTGTTTAGGAACAGGCAAGATGCCTGTTCCACAAGAGATGAATTTGATTGTGTAACAGGTATCTTGCCTGTTCTTGAAAATGGTGTAACAGGTGAGAAAAAATCTCGAATCATTTCAAGTTTAAAAGCATTTTTTAAGTGGAACAATAACCAATCAGAAGTTACAAATTATTCCACCAAATTGTCTGCAAGTGAAAACCGATATAATCTTCTATTTTTAATTATTAATTATTCAGAAATAGCGCTCTGGCTGACTCTATTGCTGAGCGTGAGCTGGCTGTTTTTTTGCTCAAAAACACAAGCGGCGATCGCTCAGTATCCGCTGGAGTATCTGCCTTTTCCTCTGATAGTTTGGGCTGCCCTGCGGTTTCAATCGGCGGGAGCGATTTTTGCTTATTCGATCGTCTCTTACATCGCGATTTGGGGAGCAGTGCAGGGAGGCGGCCCGTTTTTGGCCAAAAGCGATAATCTCAAACAGGCGGTTTTATTTTTACAAGCTTTTACCGGTACGATCGCCCTTGTGGCTCTGATGCTGGCTGCAGCCGTAGCAGAACGCCAGCAAGCACTGGTGGAGGTGCGTCGCACGGCCGCCATGCTGCGCGATCGCGAAGCTAGTTTAGCCAACGCTCAGCGCATCGCTCAGTTGGGAAATTGGGATTTAAATTGCGCCACCCTCACAGCAACTGACAACTCCGAAGAATCCGCAGAACATCATATATCCAATATCAAATTGCGGTGGTCAAACGAACTTTACCGCCTCTTGGGTTTTGCTCCTGGAACTGTCAAACCGACACCAGAAGTTTTTTTGCAGGCTGTACATCCAGAAGACCGAGAATTGGTGGCGAGATCGCAGCGCCAAGCTATGTTTGAGCGCACACCCTATTGCATTAACTACCGAATTGTGCTAGCAGACGGCTCCGAACGCACTGTCTGCGAACAGTCGGCAATTCAGTCAGGGGCGATCGCCGCCACAGTCCAAGACGTTACCGAACGCCACCGCGCGGAAACCGCTTTGCGGGCGTCCTCCGATCGCGATCGCTTGCTTTCAGAAATCGCCCTGCGAATTCGCAACTCCCTCGACCTCGAAGAAATTCTCAACACTACTGTTGCCGAAGTCCGGCAATTTTTCAAGGCAGACCGCGCTTTCATCGGTATTGTGGACGCGGACGGGATAAATCTTCCTAGCCCGGTATACGGTAAGGTTGTAGCCGAGTCTGTGGATGCCCAATGCCGTTCTCTTTTGGGGTGGGTACTCGCTGACGAGAATCACCTCGAAAGCCAGAAAACTTTTTATGCTAACAACCGCGTCCGATCTATCTCCGATACTGCTAGCATTCAACTGAGCATTCCAATTGCCCAATTGTACAGCGACTATCAAATTCGCGCGACGTTAAATGTGCCGATCTTCCTAGGGGATGAATTGTTCGGGATCTTGGCCGTCAACCAGTGTTCGGGGCCTCGCCAGTGGCAGGAATTTGAAATTGATTTGTTGGAAAAACTCGCTACCCAAGTGGCGATCGCCCTTCAGCAAGCCCAACTTTTGCAGCAGGTAAAAGCTCTCAATGCCAACTTGGAATCTCAAGTCGAGGAACGCACCCACCAACTACAGCAAAAAATGCACGAGTTGCAAGAAAGCAATCGGCTGAAAGACCTATTTTTACACGCAGTTTCTCACAATCTCCGCACTCCTGTTATGGGAATGTTAATACTGTTGAAAAATTTGCTCAACAAATCGGCATCTGATTCTCTACAAGATGTTCCGGTTTCTCGATCGATCTTGCAGCGCATCGTTCAAGCCAGCGAACACCAGTTGACGATGGTTAATGCCCTGCTCGACGCTCACGCTAGCGAGGTCAAAGGGATTGTTCTCAATACTGTACCGCTGTATTTGCCGTCTTTAGCTTCAGCCATTGTTGCCGATTTAGAACCGATGCTGGCCAAAAATCAAGCAACTTTGACTCAGGAAATCCCGGCGGATTTGCCACAAGTCAAGGCCGACAGCAAACACTTGCAGCGGGTGCTAGAAAATCTGTTGACTAATGCTATTAAACACAATCCTCCGGGAGTCAACATCAATTTTAAAGCCGAGGTAATTGAAGTTGAAACAGCGCTAAGCTATGAAGAAAATTCAGAGGCTTTAAGATCGCCCAATAATCCGCTTGCCCGCTGTATCGCTAACCGAATACCTGCTGCGGGCGATCGTCCTAGGATCGGCGAGACCACCCAGAAAAATCAGGAAACCCTGGCCAAATTCAACCTCGACGGCAGTTGCAAAATGCCCCGCTATCAAGGTCAAATTGGCAATATCGGCAGCAAATTGCCGGGTGTCACCGTAAAAATGGTTCGCTGTACTGTAACAGATAATGGAGTGGGAATCAGCGCCAAACAGCGGGAATCTTTGTTTGAACTTTACGTTCAAGACCCTAATAGCCGACAATTAACAGGGCTGGGTTTGGGACTGTACCTGTCCAAGCAAATTATCAAAGCTCACGGCGGCTTCATCGGCGTCGAAAGCACTCCCGGCGGTGGTTCGACTTTCTGGTTTTCGCTACCTGCTGTCAACTCGGACGATCGATCTTTCTCAATTCTTTAATCTCTAATATAAAATCCGCGCAACCGCTAAGTTTTTCGACTCACAGTCAACAGTCAACAGTCAACAGTCAACAGTCAACAGTCATTCCGGTGCAACCGGAATTGATATAATCTAAAATCTAAAATGGTATGAACTCTTTGGGCAAGGCAAAATCTGTTCAGGCGTTAACGGTTTACGAGGTGTGGCGCGATCGCTTCCTCCGAGATCGGCTGCGCCCTGCTGTCGGAATTGCCATCTTTTTTGCCTTCACAATAACGATCTATTTTCTGGGCGAAAGATTCTTCGCTCGCCAGGAGTTTAAAAGTGTTTATTTGTATACGAGCGCTGCTGTAGAGTTGGGTTTGTTGACCTGTTTTGTGTTGCAAAAAACATCCTTCGGACAGCGCTATCCCGGTTTGCTATTTTTGGGTTTTTCCTGGTCGCTGACGGTAGTTGTACAGGTTGGGCTAGCTGTCGCACAAGCCGGGGAATTACCAATTTTTACCTGGATTTTAGCGTTTCTGATCCAAGCTACGCTGATGCCCGTCCGCTGGCGTCTCCACCTGATTTCTCAACTCGGCGTTTTGTGTTGCCACGTCGGGATAAATTTGGTTTTAAATCTAAGTTTTGCTAAGTATACTCCTTTTAAGTTGACCGGGTTGTACTTATATTTGTTTTGGATTTGTTTGATTTGCGATTTGTCGGTTTATTGGTACGAATGTCTGCAACGGAAAGAGTTTAGTACCAGGCGTGAGTTGGAATCTGCTTACCAGCAGTTGGAGGTGGCAGAGGCGAAGTACCGCAGCATTTTTGAGAATGCGGGCGAGGGGATTTTTCAAAGCACTCCCGATGGTCGTTATATTACTGCCAATCCAGCTTTGGCGCGGATTTACGGCTGCGATTCCCCGGAAGAAGTGACGGCAAAGTTTACTGATATTGAGCGGCAGTTGTATGTCGATCCGTCTCGCAGAAATGAGTTTTTGCGATCGATCGAGGAAAGCGGCACAGTATCGGATTTTGAATCTAAAATTTACCGCTGTGACGGCAGTATTGTCTGGATTTCTGAGAAGGCGCGGGCGGTACGGGACAGCAGCGGCGCCGTGCTTTATTATGAGGGTTTAATTGAGGATATCACGCAGCGCAAACAGGCACAAGAATCGCTGCGGCTGTTTATCCACGCTCTTTCTCACGACTTGCGAAACCCGGTAGCGGGAATGTTAATGGTGCTGAAAAATTGGCAGACGAAACCTGGGGATTCGATCGCAATTCCCCGTTCTATTTTGGAGCGGATGATTCAAGGTAGCGAGCAGCAATTGCGCTTGATAAATTCGCTGTTGGAAGTTCACGCCGGGGAATTGCGTGGTTTGGTTTTGCACTGCGAATCAGTTAATTTGAGGGCGATAGTTGAAGCTGCTGCGACAGATTTAGAGCCTTTAATGAAGGAGGGTAAAGCTACTTTTAAAAATTTGGTATCGGGTGATTTGCCAGCCGTGAATGCCGACAAAACTCAGTTGTGGCGTGTGTTTTCTAATTTAATAGCTAATGCTTTGAAACACAATTTTCCGGGACTAAATTTAACAGTTTCGGCTCAAGTAATCAATGCGGAAAAATTAACTAGAAATCAAAGCACAGCAAAACAAAAAATAGACAAATTACCGATTACCAATCCACAATCCCCCATTACCCATCCCCAATCACCAATCCCCAATCCCGGAAGTAGGATGATTTACTGTACCGTGGAAGATGACGGGGCGGGAATATTGCCGGAACAGTGCGAACATCTTTTTGACCTTTACGTTAGGGGTGATCAGTCCCGACACTCCGTTGGTTTGGGTTTGGGTCTATATCTTTGTCGGCAAATTATTGGTGCTCACGGTGGCCAAATAGGGGTAATTAGCACTCCCGGTGCTGGGGCAAGTTTTTGGTTTACTTTGCCGCTGGCTGAGAATTTCGGGTGATTTTTTGGTATTTTTAATTACATTTTATCTAGCACTTGTGCCAGATATTTAGAACGTTATTAATTGCTGAAACCCTTGCGAAATATGCTTCTTCGTTTTCCCGTGGCTATACTTGTGTTGTGCCGTCGCAGGTGCTTTTTGAGTGGTTCAAGCCAAATATGTCGATCGGACTATTTCGATCGGACTATTGATATTAACTTAAAACCGTGGTATAGTTACCGAAATGTTTTTCAATGAAAAATAAATTTCAGATCTTCACATTTTCTTTAGAAACATCATTTAATCTAGAAAATCTCTAAAACTAGATAAAAAATATGCAATTTATCTTGATCGAGCAAAGCTCAGAAAATACAGCCAAAGACGATGCAGCTAAGTACGACTCAGCTAAATATAACGAGCGGTCGTTCTCAACTTTAATTCGGGCTCTCCGTCTTTCCCAAGGTTACTTTTCTTTCGTTTTAGTAAACTGCAACTCGCTGGCTTTGCGGCAGCAAATAGTCGATCGACTGCAAGTAAATTGTCCCGTGAAACCGCGACAACTGTTTTTGCCCAAATCAGCGACAACTCTCTACACGACAATCGCAGCGGAAATAGACGGGGAACAGCCTCCAGCTTTAATGCTCCTCGGTTTGGAATCAGTGGAGCCGATCGATCGATTGCTCGTTTCTACCAACCTATTATGCAGCGAATTCAGCAAAAAATTTTCCTTTCCCCTCGTCTTTTGGGTGACGGATGAACTTCTGAGAAAAATTATTCGCACCGCCCCAGATTTATACAATCGGATGACGACAATTAGATTTATCAGTAATTAGTAATCAGTCGATCGATTTTAGATTTTAGATTTTAGATTTTAGATTTTAGATTTTAGATTTTAGATCTAAGATTTTTAACAGTCAACACTCAATCGATTTTAGATTTTAGATTTTAGATTTTTAACAGTCAACCGTCAACAGTCAACAGTCAACCGTCAACTGTTAAATTCCGCTTCCCAAATCAGGACTAATTCTCGCGCCGCCGCAGTTCCCTCAGCAGGAAAACCTGCCAAAAAGTCTTTATCAGCCCCCACGTCGTAAGGCCCTTCCTTAAACTCCAAAATCACAGTATCCTGTGTCAAGGCTACTAACGTGTGAATAGTCCCCTGTGGCAGTTCGACAGCGCGAGTCGGGCCGGCCGCGCTGACTCGCAAGGATTGCAGGATGTGACCGTTTTCGTTCAAAATAACAATACCAACTTCTCCTTGAATCACCACAAAAAACTCAAAACCGTTAACTGCAGGCGGGCGCAGGTGTTGGTGAGGGCGGACGTAAGTGCCTGGTTGCAGCACGTTGACAAACCGCTGCACTTTTTCAGATAAATCATGGAAATTGTAGTTTTGTCGCTGGCGGGGACTGCGCCGGGAGGAAGCGGCAACTTCGTCTAGCAATTCTTGCGTCAGCAATTTGATCGGAGGGGACTGCACAACAGATATCCTGTATTTAAGAGTTTGTGAACAAATGGGCTAGTCTGGGATCATCGTTATCAGCATCTCTTGACACATGGAAATCGCAACTCAGGTGCGTATCACTAAGGCAATGCGTTTGTCAAGTATCTTTAGAAAAAGTATTAGCCCGATCGCCCTTTTGACTATTCTAGTCTGCGCCAGTAGCGTTTTTGCATCTGAACCGACGGCGGCAATGTTACTTCAGCAGGAATTCCCACAGCAGCAACTTAAAGAAGAAATTCGCGATCGAGTTCAAGAAGAAGTTGACATTGCTTTCGGGCGCACGGCGGTACTGCTTAACGGACTGGTAATTGCCCTAACTTTGTTTCCGACAGCAGCCGGAGTCGGGGTTTGGTTTCTATTGAGAAAATTGTCCAAGCAGACAACAATTGCTCGCCAAGAAATTGAAAGTCTCCATTACGATACAATCTCTCAATTAAAACTATTAATTTCCGACGCTGAAACTATCTTAGGCGAACTTCAACACCAAAATCACTCGGCAGAGGCAGAAACAGACCTTTTATTCCCCGATGCCCAAATTCAAGAATTTGCTCCGGTTAACTATGGCAATTACCAACAGCTATTGACGGCCGGCGACTATGCTAAACAGGGAGATGCTTGTTTCTTTGAAAACCGTTATCAAGATGCGATCGCAGCTTACGATCAGGCCCTGCAAATTCAGCCTGATTTAGCCGATACTTGGAATAACCGAGGAGTAGTGCTCACAAGAATGCAGCGGTATCCAGAGGCGATCGCATCTTACGAACAAGCTACTACAATTCGCCCCAATTACCCCGATGCTTGGAACAATCGAGGCGTGGTATTGTTGGAGTTGCAGAAGTACCAGGAAGCGATCGGCTGTTACGAACAAGCAATTCAAGCCAAACCCGATTATGCCGATGCTTGGAACAACCGAGGCGTTGCTTTTTCCAAAATGCAGGAGTACGAACAAGCAGTAATTTCTTACAATCAAGCCCTACAAATTAAAAATGATTATACTGACGCTTGGAACAATCGAGGCGTTGCACTCTCCAAGTTGCAAAAATACGAAGCTGCGATCGCTTCCTACGACAATGCTGCTAAAATCCGACCTGATTTTTACAGAATTTGGTACAACAAAGCCCGATGTTATGCGCTACAAGGTAAAATTGAATTAGCAATTGAAAATTTAAAGCGCGCCCTCAATCTCAATCCGAATGTGTGTAAAGAGTTGGCAAAAAGTGAAGCTGATTTAGAAAAAATTCGCGAACATGAGGCATTCAAGCAGTTGATAAGTTGATACATTGGGCCTAGGGCTGTAATTAAGAAACCGGGTTTCTATACAAAAATATTTGTTTGGATGCCAAAGTTGTCTAAGAAACCGGGTTTCTGGTTTTAGTAGTTGAGATTTAGCCCCTTCTCTTAGGACTAATTCCATTTTTCTATAGTTGGTTTATATAGCCAATGATTAATTTTTTCTTCATTGACAAAACTTTTTAATGACGGATCGGGCCAAATATGTATTTTGTCTAAACACTCTAGTTCTGTTGCTGCTGTTTCAATAAATTCCCATTGTCTAATAAAGGTTTCACCCCAAGATTTTTTAGTCATAACTGACTGGGCAAAATCTAAACCTGCTGCTAACATTCTTTGACCATTTGATCCTCTGGCATTAATGGGTTCCCAAAATATTAATTCTGGATTAATTTGCATAAATTTATCTAAATTAAATCTAAAGTCATCTAAAGTCATCATAGGTGGAGTGGGAGCCATTGCTACATATAAACGACAATTAGCCTGATATGCCTTTTGTAACGCTTTATATCTATCGGAAGATAAAGGTGCTTGTGGTTCAATTTTTTTGAGTAATTCATCATTTATACAAGGAATACTCATACCTAATGTAATATTAGGGTTAACGAGAATATCTAAATCCTTTTGCCACAATAAACCCCGAGTTAAAATTCTAATTTTTTTATTATGTTTAAGTAAAATTTTTATTGTTTGACGAGTAATTTCTGCTATTTGTTTATTTTGATAAGGATCGGTTCCGGAACAAAGTAAAACAACTCCTTTACCTGAAGGTGTATTTTCCCATTTTCTTTTTCGGGTCAAAACATTTTCTAATTTTTCGGGGATTTCCTCTCTAATAAAAAGATATTTTCCCCAATCTAATTGAGGATTATCTACTCCTTTTTGATGTAATCTTTTTTGTTGTGTTCTAATACTTGGAGTCGAAGGAACATAACAAAATGTACATCCATGTAGACAGCCCGATGCTATGTTAACAACGTAATCACATAGACTTTTTTTATTTAAAGCACTCTTCTGGAGTGGATTGACTATTGTTTCTGTCCCAGTAATCATAATTTTCATCAGAATTCCACTTAATTAATGTTTAAATGTTATTTTTTAATATGAAGTATGTTAAATAAAGATAACTGTTTCATATTTGTCATTGTTATTATATCACAATTTTCAAGATTATTACTTGTAGTTGCTTTATATAAATTTGTTTTTTTATCTTTTCTCAATATTTTTATTTGTTTTTCATCTCTTAAGAGTCTGAGATATTCACAATAATGTTCTCTAGTCGCAGGGTTAAATTCCATTGTTTTATTACAAAGTTCTATAAAGGTAACGCCTTCAGAATTATTTCCAAGGACTAAATCATCTAAATTATTACTAAGTCTTTCAATACAAGCTATTTTACTATGCTGGTTAATATCTAGCTGCAACTCAAGCTGATGTTCTTCATAATAAGATGCTGTTCTAAATCCATAGCCATAAATTTCATAATGATATTGATAATTAATATTATTATATAACCAACTACTATCTTTCATAACTTCTAAAGCTCTTAAATGACTACAAATATGGATTAAATAGTATAAAACTCTTTTATCTTTAGTAGGAATCATTGCAAATGTGAAAACTTTTTTAGCATTTCCTTTCTCTCGAAATAATCTCATTGATTCATCTCGAAATTTTGCCTCCCTACCAAAACCTTGTAATTTTTCTAAGTTTTTAAAATAATCTTCTGCTTCAAGTTTTTTATAAAAATTTTCTCTTTCTTTACCATTTTTGTCAATTACAAATCTTTCAATATCTCTAGCCATAAGTGTATATATTATTTCCGATTTTTTCAAGCTATTTATTTTTCTAAAGCTTTCCATAGAAACATTAAGATATCCATAAGGATCGAGAAAAAATAAAGAATGACCTCTTCTTTGTTCACCGTGAAGAACGCAATAATTAACCTGGTTTTCAAATTCATCACTAATAAATTCACACTGTTCTATTCGTTGGCCTATTCCTTGAGGAAATTCCGTTGTAAAAGTATGTATTTCTTCATCCAATAACTCTTCAAATCCTGCTTGGCACATAGCAACATTTTTAAGACATTTTAAATGCTCTTTATTTTTTTCTATAAAAATAAACTTTACATCTAAAGGATAAGTCCTTTGTGATTTTAAATAACCTTCTCTCACGGCATTTATTAAGCGAATAGGTGAACCCTGCCAAGTATTATGTGATTCTCGATCGTTGTAAATACCTCCTCCAGAAAAACCATCAACAATAGTAAAAGTTGTGGTTCCATATTTTCCTTTCCCATAAAGTGTACAAATTAAATCTGTAACATATTGCTCTATTAATAAATGCTTAGTTTTAGTATGAGGTGCAATATTAGGAATGTTTGTACCATCAGCAGACCATGTAGTATCAGAGTTACTCATTGTTTAGAATCCTTGGATAATCGCTCTATTTATTTTAATATATTTTACTAATTTTCACTACCATAATCTGGCGATCGGTTAGTTGTCTAGCGCATAGGCTAATCTTACTCAATTAGATTGAATGCCCCATGCTTTTAGGCGATGGGGCCCATGCCCGATGCCTTATTCGCTACAAATATTTCTGCAATAGCAAGCCCATTTTCTCCTTAGTTGAGGTCGGCACTTGATCCAGCCGAGTCAGAATTGCATATTTTAAAGCTGAATGTGCATCAGATACTGGGGGATTTTCTGTTAGTCTACGGACTGTTTCTTGAATGACTTTTTGAGCATTCTCTGCATTGCGGTGCAAATTTGCTATTACCATTTCTACGGTTACGCTGTCGTGATCTTCGTGCCAGCAGTCATAATCGGTGACTAATGCTAAAGTTGCGTAGGCAATTTCTGCTTCTCTGGCTAATTTTGCTTCGGGCAAATTTGTCATCCCGATGACTGTCGCCCCCCAACTGCGGTAAAGGTGGGATTCTGCTTTTGTGGAAAATGCGGGGCCTTCCATGCAGACGTAAGTGCCGCCCCGGTGCAGGGTAACGTCGGTGAGGTTCAAGGATTCGATCGCACTTGCTAACACTTTAGCCAATTCGCCGCAAACCGGATCGCCGAATGTGATGTGAGCAACAATTCCTTCTCCAAAAAAGGTAGAAACTCGATTTTTTGTACGATCGATAAACTGATCCGGCACTACCATATCTAAAGGTTTCGCCTCAGCTTTCAGGGAACCAACCGCCGACGCTGAGATTAAATACTCCACTCCCAAACTCTTCATAGCATAAATATTTGCCCGGTAAGGCACTTCTGAGGGCAAAAAAGTGTGGTTGCGGCCGTGTCTAGCCAGAAATGCTACCGGCGTACCGTCCAAAGTTCCCACAATTGCGGCATCCGATGGCGCTCCAAAAGGTGTATCAATTTTTACCTCTTCAATATCCTTGAGGGCCTCCATTTTATACAAACCGCTGCCGCCGATAATTCCGATTTTTGCTTGTGCCATTTTTACCCTCTGCCTGAGTTTTACAAGAGTGATTTTATCGGGCCACCGTTAAGTTGGCGTAAAAATAATTGAAGATTTCGTGACAAAAGTCACCCGACATACACTATATTGTCACATAAAGTATGTGATATTAATCACAGTATGACTTCACGAAATCTTTAAAAATAAAGCTACACAGTTCTGTTATCTACTTTTAGCGTGTTAAGACCATGACAGTCAGCTCTGCTAATCTCCCCAAAATCTCGATCGAAGCGATCGTCCAGCGCATCTTTGCTTTTCGCCAAATTACCCCCCTTGACAGACGACTGCTGAAGTCAGCAGTCCTCGACGGGATCGACCAAAACGATCATGTTCACATCACCCGAGTCTGTCAGGGTATCCAAAACGGATTGATTTTAGTTGTAGAATAAATTTGCAGCACGATCTCTTGCTAGCTCCAGAAACTGTTTTAAAAGTTGTGTTTGAGTCTGTATCTCCTGGAACTGAGTTCGGGCTGTATTTTACTATTTTTCGGCGCGCGATTGAGCAACATCAAAAATAATATTATTTACATCTTATCGATCAAAATTCAACAGCCAAAAACCTGTATAAGTCATGCCGCTATCATCGGGCTGCACTAACAAAAAATGTAATCCTTTACTTAATTGCTTGCGCTGTTGGTAAATTTTGGCCGCTGCTTTCACCTCGCTATCTTCAAAAGTAGCCACAACCCACCTATCTACTAACCCAGCTTCCAATATCAATCCGTCGGGTTCTCCAGCGATATAATTTAAAGCAAAAGGTTTGGCATCCTGAAGCCATCTAGCCAACCGCATAGACTGGCGTCCGCCGTCAATCACAACTCCCGGTACGGGTACTGTGGAAGCCAAGCCCAAATTCAGCGGTAACAGCAATTCTGGCATTTCCAAAATTGGCAGGGGACGCCCTTGGAAAGCATCTTCAATGTCGCCGGCGGGTAGCGAAGCAAAACGCCAGCCATCCCCCCAGAGGTTTTCCGGTAAGGGTACGGGCGGCGGCGAGTCGAGGGCGATCGCACTGTAAGTTTCACCTGTATAATTAGGCATACTCGAATATTCTTTTGCGCGTTGTTGCAGCAGCAATTTCAGAGCGGCAGTCCGCCGAGTCGCTTCTACCTTGACACCCAAAACTTTGCCCGCAGCTTCGATTAAGCTGAGAGACTGAGGTCTAAATACTTGAATCAAGTCGGGCAAATTTTGGGTTTGAGCTTGCTGCTGCAACTGCGAGGCTAGCCAATTAGAATTTGCGGCCCCCTGGTGGCAAATAGCGCTAAATTGAAAACTGCCTTCCGAGTCGCAAATTAAGAGTTCCCACAGTGGTTTACCAGTTTCGTCTTGGACAGGGCGGCGGTAGAAATCGGCTTGCCAAATACGCATAAATAATTAAAAATTAAAATCTACAACTCGCTCATTTTAATATAGTCTGGGGGCACTGCGATACAATACCGATATCCTGAGAAAAAACTGCGAGCAATATATTTTACGTTCATAGTTGAGTTTTATTTCTACTAACACCAGTTAAAGAGAATACAACTGTAGGTCTGCGATCCCAACCGTGATAGTGATCGGTCATGCCCAATTTTATAATCTAAAATCTAAAATTTACAATGGTATCAACGCTCGGTTAGCCATCCTCCCTTAGTAATTAGCCATTCCCAAAATCATTTAAGATGGCGAACCAAATACATATCCAAGTTGCCCTTATTTTTAGCATAAATTTTTCCTCGGTATTCGCATTCAAAAAAATCTTTAACTAATTCAAACGTGTCTTGAGAGATATTGATATTTCCAGCTACGCCGGAAGATTCCATCCGAGATGCAGTATTAACTGTATCTCCCCAGACATCATAGGCAAACTTTTTATTGCCAATTACCCCAGCAAGTATTGGACCTGAATGAATGCCAATGCGGATATCCCAATAAGTAATATTTTGTTGAACTTTCTGCATTTTTCGCAAATCCATGAACTGTCGAATTTCTATGGCCGCAAGTACAGCGTCAAAGGCGTGTGTGGGGCGAGGCGTAGGAATTCCCGCCGCACACATATAGCTGTCGCCAATAGTCTTCAGTTTTTCCATAGAGTATTTATCCATCACGCGATCAAAATAAGAAAAACAGTAGTCTAGTTCGTCAACTAACTCTCGCGGCGTCATGTGTTCAGATAAGTGAGTAAAGTCTTGAAAGTCAGTAAATAAAACAGATACGCAATCATAATAAAGTGGTTCCACTTTGCCGTTATTTTTGAGTTCCTCGGCAATTTCAACCGGGAGCACGTTCAACAGTAGCTGGTCAGATTTGTGCTTTTCGGTATCGAGATCGGCATACAGGCTATTTATCTCTTTAAAGCGCTCAGCATTGCGGATGGCTGAGGAGAGTTGCAAAGCCAAAAGATAGCCAATCCGCAAGTCTTCTAGAGTGTAAGCTCGCGGCTTGGTTGTGGCAAAATTAATTGTCCCTAAAACCTTACCTTCGCTTTCCAAGGGAATTATAATTTGCGAAGCGTAGGGGGACAAAATAGCAGTAGCACCCGCTTCTTGAATTAATTGAGGTTGACGTGTTTTGAAAGCCTTGTTAATAGGGCTGCCCTCTGGGAGGGCTGCAATATCTACAGGGATATGCGGGCCAAATAAGGTCGTGCAAGCGTTAGTGCTGTGCAGGCAAACGCTACAGTGTTCAAAGTCGAGCAGCCATTTGGCTTGCTTGCCTACTACCCGCAAAATCTGGTTGAGATCTAGGGTGCGGTTAATGGCTGTGGCAACTTCGTTGACGGCGGAAATGCGGATGGAAAGCGCTTGAGCTTCTGCTAATAAACGGCGGGCTGTCAACAGAAGTTCTTCTCGATCTAGATCTTCTAGCCGCTCGCCCATAATAGGGGTATAAAATATAGATTACAAAGCATCTATTTCGAGGGCAATGGAATCGGTATATCGGTTGACAAAGCTAAACAGGTCGGCTGTTGCAATAATCTCAAATATTTCAGAATCATCTAGCCCTAAATCCCGCAGGTTTTGGTAATCAGTTTCTGTCACTTCCAAGGGTTTTGTAGCAGCCAGCAAGCCAAAGGTAATTACGGCTTTATCGCGTTTTGGCAAAGGGCAGTTGGCAAAGTCAGAAACTAGGGTTCGCAGGATTTCTTCGCTCATCCCCAACGCTGACAATCCGTGCAGGTGAACTTGGAGAGCGTACTCGCTATTATTTGATTGAGAAATAGCGACGCCGACCATTTCTTTAAGGGTGCGGGGTAAGTCTCCTTGCAGGATGGTTCCCCGGAATTTTCTCCAATTTGCTTCTAATATGTCAGGGTTGATTGCCATTGACTTAAACAGGTTGGGTACGATGCCAAACCCCAAGTCTGTCAAGATTTCTTCGTACACTGATTTGGCTTTAGGATCTGTAAGTTGCTCGTATTCTGTAAGTGGAAAGTGTGTCATTGTTGTGTTGAAATTTCTTGCTGTTAATTTGCGTTGGAATTTACGTATTTGTTGTATAACGCCACTCCAAAGGCGAGGTGACGAGCTATCTGGGCTTTAGTTGGATTGATGATGAAATGCACCGCTGTCAAAAAACCGCGAATCACGAACATGAGCTAGCAACAAATCTGAGTTTTGAGGCTGGATTGAACCTGCAATTATAGCAGTAACCGGAACCAATAAAATTATGTTGCGATCGGCTTCTAGTGCTAATCTTAGATTCTGCCAATGGTTGCTGTCAAGTATTGGAAATTAATCTGGCGCGGCGCGAAATTCCACCAAAACTCTTGAATTTGATAATACTGCCTGTTCGCGAATTTTCAGGCAAAAAACACTGTTCGATCGATAGGAATCCACCAATGCTCAGAATCTTAGGCTCGGGGGGGCGCACAGGGGAAAAAACAAATGCTGTCCGATCGAGTTTATTGAATTTGTCAGAGGCTCGATCGACAACCCATGCCCCAGACAAGCTAGGCTAACGCCTGCGACTGGAGTTATCATGGGTAAACTGTAAACTTCTATATTTGTCGCTGCATTTGCTATGAACCCTGCCCTTACTCAATTTGGCGCTCAGATGTCCCACCTCACGGGAGTTCGGGCAATTATGAAAGATATTATTGAAACTCTCAGAGCCGGCAGCGGGCAGGAGTTTATCAATTTGAGCGCCGGAAATCCGGTGATTTTGCCGGAAGTCGAACAGTTGTGGCGCGACTGCACTGCGGAACTTTTGGCGAGCCCGGAATACGGCGAGGTGGTTTGTCGCTACGGTTCCAGTCAAGGTTATCAGCCCTTAATCAATGCGGTTTTGGCGGATTTTAATCAGCGTTACGGACTGAATTTGACCGATCGCAATATTCTAATTACTCCCGGAAGTCAATCAATTTACTTCTACGCAGCCAACGCTTTCGGCGGCTACACTACCAGCAAACAGCTTAAAAATATTGTTTTACCGCTGAGCCCAGACTACACCGGTTACGGCGGCGTTAGCTTGATTCCCGAAGCGGTAGTCGCTTGCAAACCCACCCTCGATATTGATGCCGCCGCCCACAGGTTCAAATACCGCCCGGATTTCAGCCAATTGTCGATCGACCAAACCACCGGCTGCGTCATTTTTTCCCGTCCCTGCAACCCCACCGGCAACGTTCTCAGCGACGAGGAAGTGAAGAAAATTGCCGATTTAGCGGCCGCTTTTGACGCGCCGGTGTTCGTGGATTCCGCCTACGGCCCTCCCTTCCCGTCTTTGAATTTTACCGAAATGACGCCGATTTTTGGCGGCAATATCGTGCACTGTATGAGTTTGTCGAAAGCCGGATTGCCGGGTGAAAGAATCGGAATCGCGATCGGCGATGAAAAACTCATTCAAGTATTAGAATGTTTTCAGACCAATATGTGCATTCATTCGCCGAGATACGGACAGGCGATCGCAACTCGTGCGATTACATCCGGCGCTCTTGCCGACATCTCCATCAACGTAATTCGGCCGTACTATCAAGGCAAATTTGCGATCGTAGAAAGCACTCTAGAACAAGCAATGCCGAAGGATTTGCCGTGGTTTTTGCACCGGGGCGAAGGAGCAATTTTCGCATGGTTATGGCTGAAAGATTTGCCAATCACTGATTGGGAACTGTACCAAGAGTTGAAAAAAGTCGGCGTAATTGTGGTGCCAGGAAGTTCCTTCTTCCCCGGTTTGCGGGAAGATTGGCAGCACAAACATGAGTGTTTACGCATTAGTTTAACTGCAACAAATGATGAGATTGAAACTGCTATGAAACGGTTGGCTCAAATGGTAGAAAAGCTTTATCAGTCAGTTGACAGTTGACAGTTGACAGTTGACAGTTGATACCAATTTAATGTGAAGTTGCACATATCTCGATCCCCCTAAATCCCCCTGGTTGTTGGGGGACTTTGATCGGAATCTTGTCCCACCCCCTACTCCCCTTATTAAGGGGGGCGCTAGGGTGATCGGATTCTATGCAGCCTCATAAAAAATTGGTATGACGGTTGACGGTTGACGGTTGACGGTTGACATTACCAACTACTCATGACCATAACTTTTCATTTGGCAGATTGACTACAATTGAAATAACAATTAGCAGCGCGGTGGGTTATGGCAGTGCAATTACTCAAAAGGTTGTTGACCGTAGAAGAATATCATTTAATGGGCAAAGCTGGTATTCTTTCCGAGGGCGATCGGGTAGAACTGATAGAAGGAGAACTGATCCAAATGGCAGCAATTGGAACTCGTCATGCTTCCTGTGTGAGACGATTCATCGGACTGTTCAGGGAAATTCCCAGTAACCGGGCTTTTCTGGATGTGCAAAACCCCATCCAGTTGAGCGATCGCACCGAACCTCAACCTGATATAGTATTGCTGAAACCCAGGGCTGATTACTATTCAACTGCACATCCATTACCGTCAGAAGTTTTGCTGTTGATAGAAGTATCCGATAGCACGGTTGATTACGATCGAGATGTGAAAGTTCTTATTTACGCTCAATCGCTCATTCAAGAAGTCTGGCTAGTAGATATAGAGGCACAATGTTTAGAAGTTTACCGCCAGCCAACTCCTAATGGTTACAGTTTAATCCAAAAGTTGTGGCGGGGTCAACAAGTTGCGTCGCTCGCCTTTCCTGATTTGGAAGTGAATATCGATTTCGTACTGGGATAGATTCAGATTATAGGTTATAGAAAACATTCCCCAGTCCCCATTTTTCACTTAAACTACCCGATAAACAAAACTCAGAGTTGCCCAAACATTCACATCCAAAGCCCAATCATCCGTCGATATCCCCACTTTCTGTACCCCCGGAATGCTAGCCGCGTGCAAATCTTCGAGCACCGCGCGCGCCACATTTAAAGGATTCAACAACACTCGAATTGGCAGCGCATCCCTCGTTTGCTGCATTTCGGCTTCTATTGCAGCCAGAGTTCGATCGAAGCTATTCTCACTAAATATAATCACAATTTCCGCAAGTCCGATCGGCGCAGATACCGGCCACCCGCTCGTCCCAGCCGCCGGCACGGTCAAATTCTCTCCCGGAGCGATCGCCCGCGACATTCCACCCACAGCCTCTTTGCCCTCAGCGCCGAGCACAGACAGCCGTCCCGCGCTGTCCGAGCCAAACACCGCAAAGTAAACCGGGCGATCGCTGTCGTTATACAATCTGTACCGAACTCGACTGCCTTCTGTTAAACTTAGTATATGAGCGCTGGCGGATTTCTCACTTTCCCCGCTCAGCGGTTCCAGCCGATAATCACCGCCTGCCCGCACCGGCTCTCGCTGCGCCACGGCCCGCGCTTGGGGTGCAGTAGTTGCCAGCACTGCTCGCACCTTCAGGCGTGAAGATCCCTCATTGGCTGTCAGCCGCAGCAACTTCCCAGCCAGCAGCGCTTTCAACTGCGGAGTCAAGCGCTGCACCGCCACCTTGACTGCTTCTCCCCCATCGCCCTCAGTATCGGGAATCAGCATTTGAGCCAAAGAAAACAAACCGTAACGGCTTTGAGACAAAGCAGGCTCGTGAGGCGAGACTGTTTCGGCTAAAGTTGTTTCCGGGACTCTGCCGAACCGACAGTCAGCCAATTGCTCGCTGCCTACCGCCGAAACTTGCGGCACAGTCGCAAAGGCGCTGGTAGCGTCCACGCGCTCGATGCGTTCCAAACCTGAGTCCAAAGCTACTGTCAAACCGATGTTTCGCGGCAATACCCGAATTTCTTCCCTCACGAGTTCGCCGACAGTTAATTCGCCGTTTGTTCGATCGAACCCGTCTAAAACTTGGGCTTTAGCAGAGAGGCCCGTGCGTCCCCGCAGCAAAAGCCTCGCGCCCTCGGAGGAATCCACAGCAAACACAGAACCCCCGGAGCACTCCAAAACCGAGGGCGACAAACCGCCCAGCCACAACTGCACAGTTTTGCCCCCCTCTTCCACCGCCGTCACAGCGCCGTCAGATGCAGGGGAATTGAAGATTAAATTTGAAAAATTTACCGCCGCCGCGGTTGTTAAATCGTGATTGAGAATTTGCGGTTGCTGCGATAACCCCGCGATTTGCTCGACAGTACCTGCAGCGCGACTGAAATTGACGCTGAAGCTGCTAGCGGGAGTTGCCCACCACAAAGTTTGGGTGAGGGCGTAGGTAAACAAACCTGCGGTAAATCCGTTCCACTCTTGTTCGGCGGCGAGTTGGGAATCCGCACCGGCGGCAAGTACGGTGGCCGCAGGACGAAGATTTTTGCGGGTTCGGAGGCCTTCGGCGAACGTTAATTCTGCGAGGCGAGGCTCGCCGATGGTGGGGCGGGGGCGGGAGCGAATGCGAAAGTTGCCGTTTGTGGGGAAACCCCGATAGTGGTAGCTGGTGTCGAGGATGGCGATCGCATTTTCTGTCGCGAGCGATCGCATCAACAGCAACAGCGTTTCCTCTAAAATATCGTTCACCGCCCGGTTTGCTAACAGCGGCAAAACATCATCCGCCGGCACCAAACTGTTTTGGATTTTTCCGGGAGACTCGCCCAAACTGACTCGGCTACCGCAGCCACTAAAGTGAAAAACTACCACGTCACCGGGTTTTGCTTGTTGAGTCAAGTGAGTGATAAAAGCCGTCTCGATATTCTCCCTCGTAGCTTGAGCGTCAGTCAAAGTCAAAATGTCCGACGGCACAAACCCAAACCGATGTATCAGTAGTTCCCGCTGCAGTTCCACATCCGTGACGCAGCCGTGCAGGGGCGAGTCTGGATATTTGTCAACGCCCACCAACAAAGCCAATTTCCTGGCTGTCGGTTGCGCTAAGGCTTGGAGGTAGCGATCGCCCAACGGCAGCCACAGGGCCTCGCTGATGCCGATGGCGGCCAGCACCCGGCCAGCTTGCTGCAAAAATTCCCGCCGCTTGAGTCCCATTTTTAAATAGCTTTGAATTTTAAGTTTTGAATTTTCAGTTAAATTCCCCTCAATAATTTTAGGGAATTTAATTAAGTTGTGAGTGTTTAGTATTAAGATAATTTTTAAGTTTTAAGTTTTGAGCTTTAAGTTTAAAATTTCCCATTTAAAACTCAAAACTCAAAATTCAAAACTATTCAGAATGTCGCCCACACCCAAGATCAAGATTTAAATCTCGTAATTGAAAATATTCATGGCTTTGGCTAATTCTGCGGCGACTTCCGGCCGGGAAAACTGCGGCGGCGGCAATTTTCCAGCGCGCAGCATTTCCCGAACTTTGGTTCCCGACAAATGCACCCGTTGTTCGGGAGTGCTTGGGCTTGTTTTAGTTGTAGCCATTTGTTCCGTCAGTGTGCAATAGAAAGCGTGCTCGAATTTCATCGGCACAATTCCCAATTCTCCCGGCTCAAATTCGTCAAAAATATATTGGGCATCGTAAGTGCCGTAATAATCGCCAACTCCAGCGTGATCGCGCCCCACGATAAAGTGAGTGCAGCCGTAGTTTTTGCGGATTAAAGCATGAAAAATTGCTTCTCGCGGCCCGGCGTAGCGCATCGCCGCCGGATTAATTGCCAAAATTACGCGATCTTTTGGATAGTATTTTTCTAGCAGAATTTCGTAGCAGCGCATCCGCACGTCAGCGGCGATGTCGTCATCCTTAGTCGTCCCGACTAGCGGGTGCAGAAACAAGCCGTCTACTGTTTCTAAGGCGCATTTTTGAATGTATTCGTGTGCCCGGTGGATGGGGTTTCGGGTTTGGAAACCGACTATGGTTTTCCATCCTTTTTCAGTGAACAGCATTCTCGATTTCGCCGGGTCAATTTGGTATTGGGGAAACCGGGGATCTAGTCCGCGTTCCAGCAGCCAAATGTCGCCTGCGAGGTTAACGGGGCCTGATTTGTCTACTACCTGGACGCCCGGGTGTTTGAGGTCGTCGGTGCGGTAGACGTTGAGGGCTTCTTCTTCTTTACTGTAGTGATATTTTTCTGCAAGTTCCAAGAGCCCGACAAATTTGCCCGACGGCGTGTCGAGGCGCACTAAAGTTCCTGTTTTCAGGGGGGCGGCGACTTCTTCTGTTACCGAGAGGGTGATGGGAACCGACCACGGAAGGCCGTTGGAGAGGCGCATTTGTTTAACGACCGATCTATAATCAGCTTCGTTCATGAACCCTTTGAGGGGACTCAGGGCGCCGATGGCGATCATTTGCAGGTCGGAGATCGATCGATCCGAAAGCTGGACTCGCGGCAAGACTTCTGCTTTATCGAAAAATTCTTGTCTTTGGTCTAGTGTGGCAATGCGGTTGACCAGGATGCCGCCGTGAGGGGCAATGCGGTCTGAATGCTGGCTCATGTCGATTTGAAGTTGTGGGTTTTAGCTGCCAGAGTACATAGTATCAAGCGGTGGCTGCAATTCTACATTTTTTAATTGTTCTGGACTTGTGCAGAACGCTACTTTTGTGGCGCTGTAATTCTTTAACTGTAAACTCGCGCACTCAAAACTCTAAAGTTTCCCTCAAGTCTGGACTTGAAATTCTTCGGGATCTATTCCCCAATTTACCCAGCTAATCGCTTCTTTAGCCGAGCCCACTTTTGGCGGCACTCGCAAAACATGAAGGTGTCCCGTACTCGGACAAGTCATCTTTAACAAATAAATTGGCTCTATGTCAATATTATTCTCAATTTTCAACAAAGTATATTCTTGCCAACTATCCAATTCAGTTGCTTGCAATTCTTGACAAATTCTCGGATAGCCGATCGCCTGAATCAAAACTCGCCGCACTTCGGCATTATGTTCTGTGAACAGCCATGAAGCTTGCCAAGATTGGGGCGGAAGTTGACCGATTCTTTCCGGCAGTCGGACGCCACGATAAGAGTATACACTGAACTTGTCAGCAAATTCAACCGCTGGTTGACATAAAGCGTGGAGCAAATATTCGCTATCAAAATGAAGTTGTATCGGGCGATCGCACACAAAGCACATTCTCTCAAACGGGTAAATCCAGCCGCAGTTTTCCACTAAAGATTTAAAGGCTGAGTATAAAGGGCGATCGTACTCCAAATTTAACACGCCAATACAAAAATCCACCCAACTTCCGTGACAGGCTGACAGTTCGGAAACTATGCTGTTATTATGATAAGCCTGATCGATCAGGAATCTCTGAAATCTCCCGCCCAACTTACGTGCTAATTTGACGTAAACTTCGTCTTTAACATGAAGGTGCAGTTGATTCATTAGTTGAGCGTACAGCGGATTATAGAGTTGGCTGTAAATCTTATTTTCTAATTCCCTGCCGAGTTGACTTCTTAATATATCGTACAATTCATTATGAATTTTGTTTCGGATTTCGCTGGCAGTTCCCAGGCCCGAATCGCGTATCCTTAGCGGTTCAATTGCTTCCAAAGCTATGTAAGGGCTGTCACAGAAAATAATTTTCGGTTCAGGACAGCCGATGATGTTGTAGGCGGTGTTGATGGCCGCTGTCGCTTGCGGGCGATCGACTGGTTCTATCGAAAGTCCAATTTGTCGCCACCTCTCGCGATAGAGCGGAATTAGCGCTATTTGTTCGGGAGTAATTGCGATCATTTCTAGAGCTAGATTATTGGATTTTCGGTTAAAAATTTTCGCTCTCGCATCTAGTTAAAACTCTAATTAAGGTTCTAGTGAACACTGAAATCCCCCATAGCAAACTATTTTATTATCTTCATTAAATTATTGGTATAAATTAATTATTGTTTGCAAAACACCTAAAATCATAGGAACATTATCAAGACAATAAACATCAACATCAATAATCAAATTATTTTCTTCTAATTTAAGAAACCGCCAGACAACGCCAGTAGTTACGCAGCCATATATTGCAGGTATGGAATTGTGTTCGCGTTCGTTAAATAGCTGAGCAGCTACCATTTGTGCTGCACACTGTGGCAAACAAGACTCTATTTCTCCGCCTTTAGTTTCTCTCAAGGCAAAAACCGGAACTTTTATTTCAAAATCAAACGGCACGGAAGACAATAGAAAGTCGCATTCCCCATTCAATCCCTGATCAGCATCTACATCAAATGACCAACCAGAAAAAATAGAAAATTGTCTGTTGTTCCTTTCTCTAAATTCTAACAGAATAGGAGAAACAATCCGTTCCGAACGTTCTTTTACAGTTGTAACAGCAGTGTTAGAACTAATTTCGATTGCTCTCCAAAGCCATTCGGATGGTTCTACAGGAAACACCTTGGCACTCAAGATAGGACTGAGTGATAGCTTCAATCCAAATCGCTCTTCTAATTGTTGGAAAGTAAAGGATTTGTAAGACATATTTCTCTAATCAGTCGGTGAAAATAAAGATTACTTCGAGATATAAAGCGAGTGGATAAATTCTAAACTCGCTTGTATAGCAACCCTTGCAGGATTTTGTCAACCTCTCTTTTCTTTCTTCCTCTCTATTCCCTCGAACTTCGACATCGATCTGTTAGTTAAATCCGTTACAGAATCCGTTGCCGAACTTCCCTCTTCCTGCTAAACATTTAACCACTCAAGGAGTACCCTGGGCGCGGGCAACAAAATCATTAACAAAAGCCCGATCGCCATTAGCCCCAAAAAATCCCGCCGATTATCCAATTCACTGACATCATTCAACGCCGGTTCGTCGTTTAGCGGTGTGAAAAACAAAATAATCGCCCACAGCAGCAAACCCTGTTCCAAAAAAGAAAGCAGCAGCATACAAAGTCTAGCAACTTGCCCGATCGCCATACTCGCTCGCTGGCCGAACATCGCGTGTACAATGTGCCCGCCGTCGAGTTGTCCCACCGGCATCAAATTAAACGCCGTCACGATCAAACCCAAATAACCCGCCACCGCTACCGGATGCAAATCGATCGCAGTTTCCGCATTCAAAGCGCCACCCAAGGTTAACTTGCTCAACAAAGTCATCAGCAGCGAAAAACTGGGTTTGAAAGAGTCAAAATTTAACATTCCCGACTTGTCAGACAGCGGTACAATAGTCGAATGATTCAAACCCCAAATTAATAAGGGCACTGTCGCCACTAAACCCGCCAGGGGGCCGGCAATGCTAACATCAAATAAAGCTCGGCGGTTGGGAATTGGACTCCGTATTTGAATGAAAGCCCCAAAAGTTCCTAAGAAAAAAGGAATCGGGATAAAATAAGGCAAAGTCGTGCGAATTTTGTAGAATTGGGCAGCTAAATAGTGGCCGGATTCGTGAATTGCTAAAATTGTAATTAGAGCCAGCGAGTAAGCCAAACCCTGCAGCAACATTGATGGGTTAGACTGCAAAGCTTGTTCAGTAACTCCGGCAAGTCGCGTCCCGACAAGGGTAGTCGTAAACACCGTGATCAGCAGCAAAGCTAATGCAAAAAATGGCCTGGTTACAGATTCGGTTTTGACAGGAGTTTCCCCTGATTGGTGGCTGGGATTGGGAACTATAGCAAAAAAAGGTTGACCGCTCAAGCTGTTTTGAAATACTACTAAAAAGCGATCGCCAAAAAGCCTCTCCACATTCTCCCGAATTGCCTGATAAGCCGCCTCCGGGTTGGTACGCAACTGTCCGCGACAAATTACAGCCTGTGGCCGAAATTCCAAATCTCGCAAAAAGTAAATTGACCAAGGAAAACAATCGCGCAAACTCGCTTCTTCCGCTGCATCGATCGGGCGCACGGGCGGTTTTGGCTTTGCAGGTTCAGTCGCAGAGTTTGCTATCTGCTCAGCAGTTTCGGCGGTAATTTTCTTGCGCCCCAACTGTACCAAAAACCAATACAAAAAAGGGCAAACCAGAAAAGGTATAATTACCAACTCCGGCGGTACAGTTTTGCTCGTGCCGTAAACTAAAATCCAACCACCCCAAATCAGCGCGGGCGCCATCATTACCAGCCACAGCAGCCATATCGGAGTCCTAGTGATGCGGCTGGTGCCGTTTTGCAACAAGTAGTACGAGATCAGCCCCAATACGAACAACCATAGTAAAAAGAACATAATATTTATCCCATTCCCTTCTGAAATACTTCCTTGAAACAACAGAGTTCAGTCTCCAAACAACCCAGGCCCGTGCTCGACAATATTCTGGCTTTCCCCCCTAACCGGGATACCCTGGGTGCAACAGCCTATTTCATTGTAGAAAACCAAACTAACATCCTGGTGGATTGTCCCGCTTGGGATGAGATTAACCAAACATTTTTGCGGGAACACGGCGGCGTGCGACTGCTGTTCCTCACCCACCGTGGCGCTATCGCCAAGGCGCGGGAGATTCAGGAAGCCACGGGGTGCGAGATCCTGATTCAAGAACAGGAAGCTTATTTACTGCCGGGTTTGAAGGTGACGGTTTTTGAGCGAGAATTTGTTGTGAGCGATCGAATCAAAGCATTTTGGACTCCCGGCCATTCTCCTGGTTCCTCTTGCCTTTATCATAGTGGCAGCGGTGGAGTGGTGTTTTCGGGTAGGCACTTGCTCCCCAACCGAGAAGCCGCCCCAGTACCGCTGTGGACGCCAAAAACTTTTCACTGGCCCCGGCAAATTAACAGCGTGAAGTCAATTATCGATCGATTTTCGCCGGAAACTTTACAGTATATTTGTCCCGGTGCAAATACTGGTTTTTTGCGGGGAAAAGGATCGATCGATCGAGCATTTGAGAAATTAGCCAATCTGGATTTAGCTGCTTGTTTGCAGTCCAAACCTGAACCCTAAATGTCTGCTACAACATCAAAAAATGATCTGACGCGCTAATTATAGCGGTAAGGTGCGCCTAGCGCACCCTACATTATTCTTCAGTCTGTTAAAGAGCGAGGAAAGTTTGTATAGTTGCGGTTACAACCGCCTACTCTGATGGAAAAAACCGAAAAACAAAAAATGCTCGCCGGCGAATTGTATTTAGCTGCTGATGAGCAATTAATTTTAGAGCGCCAACGAGCTCGCCGCCTCGCCAGAACTTACAATTATACCCGCGAAGACGAACCAGACAAACGGTTAGAAATTCTCGCAGAATGGTTCGGTGCAGTTGGGCCAAAAGTTGAAATCGAGCCACCTTTCTACTGCGACTACGGCAGCAATATTTATGCGGGAAACGGATTGTACATGAATTTTGGTTGCGTGATTCTCGACTGCAATCGAGTTAACATTGGCGAAAATTTACTGTGCGGGCCCAACGTACAAATTTACACCGCTCTTCACCCCACAGACCCGGAAATAAGGCTTTCTGGCCAAGAACTCGCGGCTGAAATTAATATTGGCAATAATGTTTGGATTGGCGGCGGCAGTATTATTTGTCCAGGAGTCACTATTGGCGACAATAGCACGATCGGCGCAGGCAGTGTTGTTGTCAAAGATATTCCCGCAAACGTCGTGGCGGCGGGGAATCCTTGCCGAATCATCCGGCATCTACCTTGATGTGGTACGATCGACACACTCGTGCGATCGGCTCCTTGGAGCTTAACCAAAAAATTTTAGGTTTAGAACAGACGGTTTGAGATTTTTCACGTAAAATCCCGGGAAAAACCCCTGGAAGAAAACTCAAATTTCAAATCTAAAATCTAAAATCTAAAATCGCTTAATATCAAATCCGTTAGCATCGGAATAGTAAATTCGAGTTGACGGTTGACGGTTGACAGTGAACAGTCAACAGTCAACAGTCAACAGTCAACAGTCAACAGTCAACATCATTCCGGTGTAACCGGAAATGATATAATTTCTCGTTCCCGGTTTCCACACTACCAAGCTTTTCTTATGACGACTGCAACAGTTTATCCCAACGCTCCTGATCTCTGCACCGACGACTACATAGCAGTCGGTGTAGCTACCTGCTTCATAAAAGAAGAAGGCGAAGTTTTTGAAGTGCAAGTAATCGAAGCTATTCCCTCAGCAGCTTTGGAAGCAATTTTGAAGGGAATTCCCACATCTTATTTAATGATTTGCGGGACGACTTTGGGAGCAGTGCTCGACGGCGAAACACCCAAAATGTTGCCAGAATTCCCGACATCAGCTCAGTTTAGCGAAGAATTTGGCTTTCGGGCGATCGCCGCTGCCCGCACTTACAAAATCCGCCCCCAAGCTCAACTTCACATTCCCTTGGGAACAGTTCGCAACGACTTTACTTATTCCTTAGAACGCAAAAGGGTGCTCAACTCCGAGCGCGTCATTCGCACTGAAGATAATGTGAAACAGCACGAACACACTCACAAGGTTCTTTAAACAAATCCCGCAACTGGGGCAATTTAACAGTGCCTCAGCCAGCGGATGCACCGAAAATACTTTTGAGTGTTGAGATATAAATTAAAGATTTAACAACTTTTTATTTCATTAATAATAAACGAAAAACTTTTAATATTTTGTTATTAAGCAATACAGCGGACAGTTTTTGATTACAACCGCAAAATAAGGGTTCCAACGCGATCGCGTACTCGAAATACCAACGGAAAATCACAGGTTTCAGACTACAAACTAAAAACAGTCTGGACTATTAATTAAGACACACACCCAACATCTACACCTAAAAAGTCTACTGCTCACATCACCTCAATAACATAAATTATTAACGATTGTAAAAATAATTAAGTAGTTGATAAAAATTTTTAATTGGTCAAAAATGTGGTATAATATTATTCCTGTTTAACAAAGTGATATCCAATCGGGTAGCATCGGGATTAATATTACCCACCGCCAGGAAACGGCACTGCCGTGTCCCTACAATTAACCTGGGTAGGGAAACGGCACTGCCGTGTCCTTTATATCATTCCCGTGCAACCGGAAACGATAGGATATGCTCGGTGGGAAAAAATTAAAAAATCCCCGCAATTATTAAATGCTCGTAGTTTAAGACTACTAGCGGGCGGGCGAGTAGATCGTAGGTGAGCTAAAGATTTCAATCTCACAAATTGGTCAAACCATGCGAAGCTTTGCGAGAGTAAAGTGGTGGAAATTAACTCGACTATTGCCAGCGGGATTAAAGGGCGAATACCATCTTGGGTACCAAACTGCGCTCTTAATTTTGGGGGTAACAATTCTGGCAGCTAGCATCACGGGTTGTATCAGCTATCAAAGCGTTCGCCGCTTGATTATCACCAAAAGCGAGCGAAATGCTTTGTTAGAAGTTAGGGCTCGCGCCAACAAGATCGATCGCTGGCTCGGCACTAGAAAGGCTGAGATCGAAATCCTCGCCCACACTCCTCCCGTTCGTTCCATGAATTGGTCAGTGGCAGAGCCTTATTTAAAATCGGAAGTAAATCGACTACAAAAATTCCAGCACTTGGCATTAATTGATCCCCACGGTTCTTATTTCACCACAAAAGTCGGCAGAGCGTTGATTAATGTGAGCGATCGCCAACACTTCAAAAAGGCAATTGCTGGGGAAGTCTATGTTTCCGATCCTACCATTTCTCGCACGCTCAAAGGACAAAGTATTGTTCCCATTTCGGCTCCGGTGTGGTCAAGTTCGGCAAATTCTATTGATAAAAAAGCACAAAAGCCGATCGGAGTAATGAACGGCGTCATTAGCATCGACCGAATTGCCGAAGTAGTAGGAAAGCTGGAATATGGCCCCGGAACTTATGCTTTTGTTCTCAATTCTCAAGGAGTGCCGATTGTGCATCCCGACGCTCGATTAATTGGAAATATCGACAATTCGGCTCCCAGTCTTTTAGAATCTGCAGATGCTAATTTGGCCAATGTAGCGCGGGAGATGGTTCATCAAAAAACTGGCATTGTGCTGACTCAAATCAAGGACGCCAGAGTTTATGTTGCCTATCTTCCTTTAGAACAAGCTGAATGGTCGATCGCCCTCGTAATTCCCCGCGACAATCTCGAAAAAGAACTCCTTCCTTTCAAGATACTAGCAGTAGCCGCCGGCGTACTTGCCGCCGCAGCTATTTTCTCCGCAATTGTGGCGCTCAAGCTGTTTGCCCTAAATGGCATTCGCAGTCGCACAGAAGCCCTTCTCCACCGCTTAACTAGCCGCATTCGCGCTTGCTTGGAACTCGATCGCATCCTCCAAACTACAGTAGACGAACTCGGTACTTTACTGAAGCTCGATCGAGCAATTTTCGCATGGTACGATCCCCGACAAGATACGTTAGAATTTGGCTGGGAATATTGCCGGGAAAGTTTGCCGGCGCGCTTGGGAATCTTTGGTGTTCCAGGAGGGCCATCTGGAGATTTAGCTGCACGGCTTCACCGCTGCGAAACGATACTGCTACATAAAACCGGTGTCCCTGATGCCACAGCGTCTGAGGAACACACCCATATCGAACTCAGAAATAGTCACTACGCAGCAGTACCCATACTAACTGAGAATCATCGGCTTGGATATCTGTTCGCCTGTGCAAACCGCCGATTTGCGACTCCCAACGAGGTGCAAGTTTTGGAAGCAATTGCAGACTCGCTGGCGATCGCAATTTCCCAATCCCAACTCCACGGGCAAATTCAAGAAGAACTCAAACTTTTGGAAGAAGTATTAGCCAAACTAAGAATCACCGAAGAGCAGTTATTACAAAGTGAAAAAATTACAATGGTGGGTCAACTAGCCGCCGAAGTTGCCCAAGAACTTAATAACCCGATTAACTTTATTTACGGTCGCCTGATTCACCTCAACGATTATATCAAAGATTTGCTTAGTATAATTCGCCTCTATCGCGAACAATATCCCGAACCTGTGCCGCGAATTGCCAAAAAAATAGAGACTTGCGACCTAGATTTTATCAGCCAAGAGTTGCCACAAATCCTCAATTTTTTGAAAATAGGAGCCGATGGCATTCGCCAGATAGTCCTGGCTTTGCGAAATTTTTCACTTCCTGATGAAGCCAACAAAGAACACGCCAACGTTAATGAGAGCATCGATAATCTTTTGCTGTTGCTGGCTCACCGACTGGAGCCAAAAATATTAGTAGTCAAGGAGTACCACAACCTGCCGCCAATTTTGTGTTATCCCGGTCAACTGAGTCAGGTATTCGCGAGTCTGATCAGCCATGCTATAGATGCAGTTAAAAGTATTGAAAACTCTGCTCAAATTATTACAATCAAAACCGATATTGTCGAGGAATATAAAGGCAGATTTATTGTTGTATCGATCGCCCACAATGGCTCTATAATTCCGCCGGAAATTCAACCCCGAATATTTGACCAGTTTGGCCATACTAAATCCTTTAAAAATTTTACAGGGTTGGAGCTGTCGGTGTGCTATAAAATTATTGTAGAATTGCACGGCGGCAGGCTGACAGTTGAATCTCCGGTTAAACCTCAAATGAAATCTCAAACTGGGGGCGGTGCTGAGTTTAGGGTAAAATTGCCCATCTTTTGATATCTATCGCATTTTGTCGCCAGGGAAACCCGTCGCAAATCTTGCCCGCCAGTTCCGCGAAAAGCTTAATGTCGGTTTGTAGCGAGGACTTTAGTCCTCATAAAACGGAGGACTGAAGTCCAATGGCACTGAAAAAGTGAGCCAAAAAAAATCTGTAAGGCAAGATATACATAGATAATTGCCTTACAAACCA
>NZ_JAUPTE010000156.1:0-2977 GCF_036701705.1 Microcoleus sp. w1-18aA5
CAAACCTTTTAAGTGGACATATAAGGGTAAAGTCTTGGCTGTTTAATAGTCTGTGTATTTACGCCGAGCTGTACTAGCATTTTAAACGCTCAAATTGCGCCGCAGAAAGCTTTCTAGGGATTCCATTCTCATGCCGTAGATTGATTCCAAGTTTTGCACTTGTTCGGGAGTGCAGAAATACTCGTTACCCAGCAATACCCGCAAAGTTCCTAAGTCTTTTTGAGCTTGACGATTCAATAAACCCAAGGCATTTCTCAAACCGTCAAACACAACCAGCGGCGGGTTGATTACGATCGGTTCCCGATTGAATATGCGTGCAAAAATGCGGGGAATGTCGTCTCTTGTCAGCACATCCGGACCACCGACTCGCAGAATTTGGTTGCGGGCGCCTTCGACTGTTGGCGAGTCTGTGGCAATCTTTGCTAAGTCGTCGGTACTGACAACAGAGGTGCGGTTTTTGCCGTCGCCAATCAGCAGGTAAAGTCCGGTTTCTCGAAATCTTTCTGCTAGCGGTAACAAGCTGGAAGCAAAACCGGCAGGCCGCAAGATTGTATAATTCAAGCCGCTGTTTTGCAGGTATTTTTCAACTTCTCGCTTGGCTTTGAATACTGCGGAATCTTCGTATCCTCGATCGACTCCCAGTACCGAAATAAAGACAAAGTGCTGCACTCCGGCTTCCTTGGCGCAGTCGATTAATTCTATGTTAGCGCGGTAATGTACTGCTTGAACGTCCCCGCCGGTGCCGTGACTGCTGATGATGTACTGCACGCCTTGGCAGGCTTTTTTAATATCTTTGTCTTGTTTCAAGTCGCCGATAAAAATCTCGGCGCCTCGGTTTTCTAGTTCAGAGTAGCGAGATGCGAGGCGAACAAATGCGCGGACAGGCTTTTCTTGCTGTCTGATTTCTCGTACAATTCGGCGGCCTAGTGCGCCTGTTGCTCCGGTTACTAAGAACATGATTTTTAGTTGTTGATTGTTACTTACATATTGCACTTTTCTCAATAGTGGGCAAGATGCCTGTTCCACAAAGATTGAATTTTCTTGTGGGGTGGGCATCCTGCCCGCCCATCCAAGGCTTATTGAGAATGGTGCAATATCTCAGTTGCTCTTAACCTTATAACTTATAAATCAAATTTCGACAATTACGGGGGCGTGGTCGCTGGGTTTGATTAATTTTCTAGGAGCAATATCTATTGTACAGTTTTTGGCTTGTTCGTAGAGGGGAGGGCTGAGATAATGGTGGTCGATTCTCCAGCCGTTGTTGCGTGGAAATGCGGCGGCGCGGTAGTCCCACCAGCTATAATGACCGCCTTCTGTGGTGAATTTCCGAAAGGGGTCGTTTAATCCTAATTCTATGATTTCTGTTAGCGCGAGGCGCTCGGCGACAGACAAGCCGACGGAGTTAGCATTGGCTTTGGGATTGTGGATATCTCGATCGTCCGGGACGATGTTAAAGTCGCCGCAAATGCACAAGTTGGGGGATTTATCTAGTGCTATTTTGAGGTATTCTTGCAGCAGTTTGAGCCACTTTAGCTTGTAGTCATATTTCTCGCTACCAACTTCGGAACCGTTGGGAACGTATACGCAAATAATGCAAATATCGTCTATAACACCGGCTATTAGGCGTTTTTGTTCGTCAAAAATACCTGTGGTTTCGTCGCCGAGAAGGGGGGCAAATCCGCTGCTGATTTGCGTTAGGGGCGATAGGCTAAAAATGGCGACACCGTTGTAGGATTTTTGACCGGAAATGTAGCAGTTGTAGCCAAGGTTGGTGAAGGGTTCTAGGGGGAAGTCTTTGTCTGTAACTTTGGTTTCTTGGAGGCAGAGAACGTCTGGGGAGTTTGTGTGCAACCAGCTAGTAACGTTTTCTAGGCGGGTGCGGATTGAGTTGACGTTCCAGGTGGCGATTTTCATTAATACAGTAATCCTAACGGTGATGTGGGGGAACCCAAATTCGGATGACTCGGCGGTTGAAAGAGACTGTTGGCGAATCTCTGAGGGGTGAAACCCTCAGAGATTCGCCATCCTGAATAAGCAGAATGATGGTGTAATCACGCAGCGTATTAAATAATTTATTATGACTCTTCACCCCCGCCACTGCTCGTCAATTCCAGAGATGACAGCAACTGTTGCACGAACATCCTTTCCCAACGGAAATCCATATATAGCAATCCTAAGTGATTTTCTAGATCCGTAAAATCTGAAAGTCTTGCTATATAACAAGTCTAGGAAGACTAGAGGGCATTGTGTTGTGAGACTCAGATCGGATTGCTATATCCCTCTTTTGTCACTTTCGGGGAAAAAATAATCAGGAACACTTAGAGCATAAGACTTTTACCAAAAATCCTGATTTCAGCTATTCTGTTAGAAAATAAACGCTCAAATGCTCGCTATAAGCTGTCGAGCATTTAAACTACATATTGTCTGTTCCCTGTTTCCCGTTTCCTGTTCCCTTTCACCCAATCCTCACACCCCATTTAAATGCACAACAGCTTATCTACAGTTAAAAATTTGGCTCTTATTTTTATTTTCCCAGAGTAACAAAAGAGGGTTATATCTCGCTTCAGTAGCAATTAGGACACTTCATCGGGATTAACCTCAGTCCACTCTACTTATTCCTCTTTTACCATGATAACCATTAGTCTTTCAGCAACGCCGGAGTATCCGGTCAATACCGCTTCTTTTGAACCCATTTGAGATATTTATGACGCTCGACAGACAACGGACTCTCGACTCGCAGCCTCAAAGATGTCAAATGGGTTCTCTAGTCCAAGTAAGCGCCATCATCATAAAATACGGCTTTTGGCCCAAAAAAAGACCCCATAGTTATAAAGAGGAGTCAGCCAGGGATACCGGAGTAGGCCATAAATGCCGAAACCCTTGGTGTGTATAGGTTCAACAAAAAGTCAAAAATATTTTCGCAAAACGCTTGACAACTCTGGGGAGAGTTGATACATTAATAAAGCGCCAGAAGGGA
>NZ_JAUPTE010000157.1:0-2709 GCF_036701705.1 Microcoleus sp. w1-18aA5
ATTTGCCCAAATGGAATTATCGAGCCGTACCCCAACCTGAGTAATTCATTAAGTTATTTATTTTTCATTCCTAAGCAGCAGTTTTGTCTCATCGAATCTACTATAGATTGAAGTTAGGGGAAAAAAGAGCGATCGCCCTTAACACAAAAAGAGCGATCGCCCTTAACACAAAAAGTGCGATCGCCCTTCCCATACTCATGCTCTTGATTCGACGGTGGGGATAACTTGAATTAGCCCCGTGTGAAAGGCTGTGTCGTAGGTAATAACCGGCAAATTTTCGAGTTCAGCTTGTGCCATAATCATCCGGTCAAAGGGGTCGCGGTGGGCAATGGGCAGGCGGCCAGCGCGGAGGGCATGAGGTGAAGTTATAGCTAGTTCGATAAATTTGGCTCGGTGGAGGATTTGCGAATATTCCTCCACAATCTGTTTGGCTTCGGGAAGTTTACCGATGCGATATTTGGTGGCTATTTCCCAAGCGGAAACAGTGCTAACAATGATATTAAAATTGGGGTTGCGAACGATCTCGCGGCATTGGGCATTGAGTTTGGGGTCATCAAAGAGCCACCACAGCAGGATATGGGTGTCGATAAGGTAGCTTATTCCCATTTTTCCAGTTCCTCTTCTGGTAGGGGTTCAAAAAAACCATCACCGAGTTCTCCCGTCAGTAAACCAGGGGTGCGGGGCTGTGGCTGTTCCCGTCCTAATCCGAGGCGAAAATAGTGAATCAAATCATAGATTTCTGCGAGTTTGTCTTCGGGGATGTCTTGTAATTCTTGAACGATTTTCTGAATTAGCATAAATCAAATTCTCTGATGGTTGCTGGTTAATCGATCGGGCTACAAGGGTTGCGGCTTTGTCTATTATGGCTCATTCTACAGGGGTCTAAGTCGGCGACGGGCGGCGGCGATCGCCCTTAATCCCTCCCCATCCATCCGCCTTCATCTTCGGTTCAAAAAAGTGCGATCGCCCTTACGACAAAAAGTGCGATCGCCTTTCCCCCATCCACATCCATCGGCGTTCATCTGCGGTTGCTAAAAAGAGCGATCGGCCTTACGACCAAAAGTGCGATCGCCCTTCATCCATGATAAAATTAAATCACAGCAGTGAAAGCTAACTCGCATAAATGACCGACGAAACTCGACGAGAAATAGCGAGACGACTAGCTAGAGAACTAGCATCAAGGACAATCATCTCACCCATAACACCCGGACAAGGCTTTCAAACTTTTGGTGAATTTAAAAGAACGATCGGGGTGGCAGGAGCGGGGTTAGCGTGGCATCATATAGTTGGGCAAACAACATCAAACTTACAACGATTTGGGGCAGAAGCAATACACAATACAGGCAATCTCGTCCGGCTAGAACACGGTACTGGGTCAATTCATCAGGAAATTACCAATTTCTACAACTCCGTCCAACCTTAATTAACAGGTACGAATACTCTAACCGTGAGAGGGTGGCTCAGCACTCAATCTTTTGCAGAACAACAAGACTTTGGCATTAGAGTTATTATAGCTTTCGGAGGAACAGTTTAATGCTGACTCTAGATATCCAATCAATCCTCAATTCTATTCCCAATGAAATTAGCTGGCAAGACATCGTACAGTTTGAAAATCTAGACGCTCGTGTTAGCATTGCTAATGACCTTTGTGCTAACATTATTGGTGTCAATGAAAGTACGATCGAATTGTGTCCTAATGAAAATCCTCCCGATCGTTTAGAACAACTGGTTTGGTGGTGGGTTGTGCGTCCAGATTTAGGAGCGGCGATTGCCAAAGAAGCTCCTCAAGAACTCAAAAATATTATCAGTCAATACATTCTGCAAAATTGACAAAAACCAGCGCTCGTCTGTGGTTCAAAAAAGTGCGATCGCCCTTACGACAAAAAGTACGCGCGTGCGAAGCTATCCCGAAGGGAATCGCCCTTAAAATCCGAATAGACAAACAACATCTAATTTGTTATAATTGAGTAAAACTCAACCTAGAGAGTTTTACTCAATTATATAATAGCTGAAAGATATGTTTTGGATTCTGAAAAACTTAATCAGCACAGATACCCAAGGACACCTCAGTTTAAACCTCGAACCCAAATCAACAGAGTATCGCGTTCTCGTCAACGAAGCCGGACAAATTTTATTAGACCCAATAACCAACATACCCGATCGCACTTCATCGGGTTCTGAGATATCGCTGTTAAAATAGAAGCATCATTCCCTCATAACTCATCTCACCATAAAAGTGTATGAAAATAGAAGACTATCCACTGGCTAAAGAATTGATATTCGATGCCGAAGGCAACATTAGTCAAGTTATTCTAGATTATACCGACTATCAGTATTTCCTAGAAGCGATCGAAGATAAAGGACTTCTCCAGGCTATGCGCGAAGTAAAAAATGAAAACCCGTTAAATTTACAGGAAGCGCTTGCAGAACTGGAAACTGAATGAAAGTCGAATATCTACCCAGTTTTTTGAAAGATTTAAAAGCTCTTAAAAGTACGCCTGTGTTTGAGCAAATCAAGGATTTGGCTTTTGCGTAAATTCCCAATAGTAATGATTTACAAACAATTGTTAACTTAAAAAAATTGAAAGGTGATGATAATGCGTATCGGCTTCGGGTTGGAGACTATCGAATAGGCAGGGCTATTTCATTCTAGTGTAAGGCCTGATAGAATAACAGATTAATCTCACTGAGGGTTCAGGTCAAAATGTC
>NZ_JAUPTE010000158.1:0-2601 GCF_036701705.1 Microcoleus sp. w1-18aA5
GGCATTCTATTTGACAATATACAGCCTCTTTCTGAGCTTCAGATAGGGGCTTTGTTGTTTTTGCTGAAGTTGCCCTACCTGTTAAACTAATTTCGATCGCCCTCAACCCTCAAAACTATTTGATGCTATGTGGGACACAATTGCCGCGCACATCTGTGAAACAACCGGAGAAACATTTTTGATCGACAATCGCCGTTCCGTAAGCGGTGGCTGCATCAATCAAGGCTATTATATCAGCAGCAGTTCCGGCACTTACTTCGTGAAAATCAATCAAGCTTCCCAAGTCTCGATGTTTGAAGCTGAAGCGCTGGGGTTGCAGCAAATGGGGAAAACCCAGACGATTCGAGTACCTGAGCCGATTTGCTGGGGAACTGAGGGGAATTCAGCTTATATTGTGGTGGAATGGCTGGATTTGGGAAGTCGCGGGGGCGATCAAAGTTGGGAAGAAATGGGGCGAAAACTCGCGGAAATGCACAAATACACATCCCCCAACTCCCCCTTGCTAAGGGGGGGAGAAGAGCCTAATTCGGGCTTGTTCAGGGGGGGTTTTGGGTGGGATATTAATAATACGATCGGCTCAACTATACAAATTAATAATTGGACGGCCAATTGGGCAGAATTTTGGGCAGAACAGCGGATTGGTTATCAGTTTAAATTGGCTAGGCGTCGGGGTGGTCATTTTCCCCAAGGGGAACGTTTATTAAAGGTAATTCCTGAGTTGTTAGCAGGTTACGAACCTCAACCTTCCCTAGTTCACGGGGATTTGTGGGGGGGAAATGCGGGGGTGACATCTGCGGGGGAACCAGTGATTTTTGACCCGGCGGCATATTTTGGAGATAGAGAAGTTGATCTTGCGATGACTGAGCTATTTGGTGGATTTCCGGCGCAGTTTTACCGGGGATACAATCAGGTTTGGCCTTTGGATTCAGGGTATGAAGAACGCAAAACTCTTTATAATCTGTATCACATTTTAAATCATTTTAATTTGTTTGGTGGGAGTTACGAGTCCCAGGCCAATCAAATGATTAATCGAATTTTTGGTAGTTAGGGCTTGCTGAATAATGAGCTAAAAGGTTTATAAGGTTTATATAGCAAGGCTTAGGGGATAGGGCAATCGAACAGAGCGTGCAACAAATACCTCAAGGGGTGACAACAAGGCTACAAAGCACTCTGGAGCAAGGATAAAGCATGAAGCCATTGTTGAAAATTGAGTCGTTGGTGGGGTTTGAGATTCATCAGTACGGCGGCTAAATCCGACCAATTCTGGAAAGATTGACCCCAATCGGGAGCGTGCAATCCCATCCAAAAAGTGCTATAGCGTTCGGTTGAACGTCCGGTTTCAGTGGGACTACAAATATACTCAGCAACAGTTCGATGCTGTAAAGAAGCACCTTGTAAAGTGGCTAGAGTATAAGCGATAGAAATGACTAAAACGAGCGCCATTAACCGCCGCTGGTTGACTTTTGTATTTTCCAGATTATAGCCTCCGGTTTTTAAATCTCGAAACATTGTTTCGATGCCCCATCGAGCGGCATAAACGGAAAGAGTCCGAGGTAAACTTTTCAAACTGGTCAGAATATACCAAGGTTCTTTTGGACCTCTACCTCGATATTTTCGTTTCCAGTACGCCGCTAAATTAAAGTCTCCAAGCTGATGAGCTTTTGTACAATAAATATTGGCATAAAATCGGGAGTTTCCCGGTTTAATATTTAAGTCTTGGAGCGCTCGATAAACGACACCATCATCGGCAATGCAAGTGCCCTTTTTCTGTCGCAAAGCGAAGTCTATCTTCCTTTGCCTGAGCCAAGAAGCCAGTTGGACGCTGTGAAATTCGCGGTCGGCTAAAACCAGAACTGGATAAGGCTTCAACAGCCGCAATACTAGAGTTAAAACTTTTTTTTGTTCGTGCAAGCTACTACTTCCTTTTTTAGGTAATATTTCCCAATAAACGGGAATGGCATGCTTCCCCCAGGCTAAACTTAACACGATTAAATTTCGCTCTTGCCATTGCGTTCTATCGACCATTAAAAACAGATATCCTTGATAAATGAGTTGGAGTTTTTCGACTCGTCTTCGTTGTTGTCGATTGCTCGGTTGACGGCGAAACTCTTGTTTGAGGAGCTGTTTGATGAGTGGAAACCACAACAGCTTGGCTGTCAGTTGAGGTAAGTCTAAAAACCGTTGCAGATTTCTCACTCGACTTTCATACTTTATCGGTTGTGGAAACTTGTTGGCTAAAGTAGATAAGCTGACATCTCGATAGCTTTGTAACATTAACACTAACAATTGTAGCGTTAGATACTGGCGAGGATTTAGATGCGTCTCGAAAACTTTTTGGTATAATTGAGGGAACATATATTTTGTGTGGGGGTCGCAGCGACCCCCCATTTTTTTGGGTGACGGTTGGCTCAAACCCTTATTCTACCTGATTTGCAGCCCTCTTGTCACCCCTTGAGATAAAAAAGTCACTTATTGGTGTAGTGATGAAACTCGTCTAGGGCTGCATACAATTTGTCGCCGCAAGCTGTCGGGGCGACAAGTCGCCTATAACGCTGATAGAATAAGCCTCATAGCTCTTATGCCTTGTTGATAATTAGGTAG
>NZ_JAUPTE010000159.1:0-2504 GCF_036701705.1 Microcoleus sp. w1-18aA5
CTGCCTATCTTTTTTTACCACAAGTTGGCTCAATCCTTACTAGCTATGGGTTTCAGGTGGGTTGTCACCCCCCCAGGAAGTCTCAACCATTATTCGAGAAATTCAATCTGAAACAACACGATCGCCCGTAAGCGTTGCCCTCGAAGAGGATCGCCCCACCCAAATAGTCCTGAACCCACATCGAGGCCAGAAACCGGGTTTCTTCCTATATCTCTAGCCCAGAATCTGCGATTTTTCATAGAAACCCCGTTTCTTCGCGTAACTCCTACCAAATCAGAATCTGGCAATACCCTAAATATAATTAAAATTTGTTAAGATTAACTCGACCTCAGCGCCGGCATCCCATCCGCCGCTAAACCAGCCCTTCCCCAGTCCCCACAACAATGCTGCGACTCGAACACATCAGTAAAATTTACCCCACAGGCGTCGTACTCAAAGATGTCACCTGGGAAGTCAAGCCAGGCGATCGCATCGGCTTAGTAGGCGTTAACGGTGCCGGCAAATCTACCCAACTCAAAATCATCGCCGGCGAAATCGAACCCACCGCAGGGGAAGTCATTCGCCCCGCCAGCCTCCACATCGCCTACCTCTCCCAAGAATTTGAAGTAGATCCGACTCGCACCGTCAGAGAAGAATTTTGGCGCGCCTTCAGCGAAGCCAACGAAGTCCACGAAACCCTGATGCAAGTGCATCGAGACTTGGAAGCCTCCACCCCAGAAAATCTTGACGAACTGATCCACAAAATGGATCGGCTGCAACGGCAATTTGAAGGCTTAAACGGCTACGCTTTAGAAGCCCAAATCGAGAAAATTCTGCCCGAAATCGGATTTGAACCCGAAGACGGCGATCGATTAGTCAGCGCCTTCAGCGGCGGCTGGCAAATGCGGATGAGTTTGGGCAAAATTCTCCTGCAAAAACCCGACATCCTGCTGCTAGACGAACCTACCAACCACCTCGACTTAGAAACCATCGAATGGCTGGAAGTTTACCTGAAAGGGCTGATAACCCCCATGGTAATCGTATCCCATGACCGGGAATTTCTCGATCGGCTCTGCACCCAAATCGTCGAAACAGAACGCGGCGTTTCCACCACCTACCTCGGCAACTACTCCTCCTACCTGCTGCAAAAAGCAGAAGCCAGAGAAGCCCAACTCAGCGCCTACGAAAGCCAGCAAAAAGAACTCGAAAAACAGCAAGCATTCGTAGAAAAATTCCGCGCCAGCGCCACTCGCAGCACCCAAGCCAAAAGCCGCGAGAAACAGTTAGACAAAATCGAACGCATCGAAGCGCCCACCGGCGGATTAAAAACTTTGCATTTCCGCTTTCCCCCCGCACCCCGCAGCGGCCGCGAAGTAGCAATAATTGAAGATTTGGTGCACACCTACGGTGAAAAAATCCTATTTTTGGGAGCCGACTTATTAATTGAAAGGGGCGATCGCATAGCCTTTCTCGGCCCCAACGGCGCGGGCAAATCCACCCTGCTGCGACTGATTATGGGTTTAGAAAAGCCTTCGGAAGGTACAGTCAAATTGGGAGGCCACAACGTCATCCCCGGTTACTTTGAACAGAATCAGGCAGAAGCCTTAGATTTGAATAAAAGCGTGATCGAAACCATTCACGACGAAGTTCCCGACTGGAAAAATGAAGAAGTTCGGACTTTGTTGGGCCGTTTCTTATTTACCGGCGAAACTGTATTCAAACAGGTTGGCGCTTTAAGCGGCGGCGAAAAAGCCCGCCTAGCTTTGGCAAAAATGCTGTTGACTCCCGTGAATTTGCTGATTTTGGACGAACCGACAAATCACCTCGACATTCCGGCGAAAGAGATGATGGAAGAGGCGATTCAGAATTATGAAGGTACCGTAATTATCGTTTCGCACGATCGCTATTTCATCTCCCAAGTCGCTAACAAAATTGTCGAGATTCGGGATGGAGAATTTCGCCCTTATTTGGGAGACTACCACTACTATCTCGATAAAATAGCTGAAGAAAAAGAGCTAGCACAAATCGCTAAACTTGAAGCAGAAAAAGCAGCTAAAAAAGCAGAAAAAGAAGCCAAGAAAAAAGCTGCGGCTAAGCAAAAATAAACTTGCGTCCCTCGCAGATAAACCTTAAATCCGCGTTTATCTGCGTGCATCTACGGTGAAACAAGAATCAGATTCTTAACTAGGGCTTGCTGAACAGGGTAAGAGCATCTCAATCAGTCTTGACAAAAGGATTTGAGAAGAAGCATCATGTATTCATCATTCATTGCAGCGAGTTTCCTTTTCTGTCGCAAGCTACGCTTGAGAGTAGTTTCTTGATTGACAGCATTCAGGGACATCCGTCTGATAGCAGCCAAGTTCCGAGGGCTATTCAACGACCGAATGCGACATCGATCTTCATTGAAAGTGACATCTAAAATCCAATGTTCTTGATTTTCAATGCTCCAACCCACATTCCGCAGATGTGTGTGGAATTTTTTTATCAGTTGTGAAAAGTTGGAGTCAAAAAGTTTTTCCGTTTAA
>NZ_JAUPTE010000160.1:0-2470 GCF_036701705.1 Microcoleus sp. w1-18aA5
TCGTACTTCATATTATGGGAGCTAATTTTTTCTTTTATTTTACCTAGAACGAGCGCACTTTCGCAAGAGGTCTAATAAAAGGGAACTTTACAGTTTCAATCCCTGATAGGGTTTTAGGTTGTTTTCGGCTTATAAACAGCAGAGCTTGTAAGTCGATACGAGTTGGTTTCAATCCCTGATAGGGTTTTAGGTTGTTTTCGGCTAAAGGGAGGGTTTGACCGCTCGGATATGAATGTTTCAATCCCTGATAGGGTTTTAGGTTGTTTTCGGCTGGTAAGGTTGCCACCAACTCACTGCCTAAATAGCGTTTCAATCCCTGATAGGGTTTTAGGTTGTTTTCGGCGATAGGCAGCCCCAGAAACAGAAGCAGCACCCAGTTTCAATCCCTGATAGGGTTTTAGGTTGTTTTCGGCGATCGCTATTTTTTAGAGGTTTTTATTTATGGTTGTGTTTCAATCCCTGATAGGGTTTTAGGTTGTTTTCGGCGCGATCGTGGTTCGTCAAAGCTCAAGATTGCTTTGTTTCAATCCCTGATAGGGTTTTAGGTTGTTTTCGGCTGCAAGCGCAGCGGCTACCTGTCAAACTATCGGCGTTTCAATCCCTGATAGGGTTTTAGGTTGTTTTCGGCTCAAGTGCTGGAACTCCAGCGGCGGAAAGTTCCGTTTCAATCCCTGATAGGGTTTTAGGTTGTTTTCGGCGTGATATCCCCGCTGATTTGTTTACCGCACTTTATGTTTCAATCCCTGATAGGGTTTTAGGTTGTTTTCGGCGCAATATTATGAATCAAAATCAAATCAAATACTTGGCGTTTCAATCCCTGATAGGGTTTTAGGTTGTTTTCGGCCTTGCTGTATTCACCCTGTAACCTCTCATTCTCGTTTCAATCCCTGATAGGGTTTTAGGTTGTTTTCGGCTCAAAGCAGGTAGAGCGCGTGGCGGAACGGTTCGTTTCAATCCCTGATAGGGTTTTAGGTTGTTTTCGGCCAAACTCATATGAGTTTGTCTAAATACGAGATTAGTTTCAATCCCTGATAGGGTTTTAGGTTGTTTTCGGCATGGAAGCGTATTTTATGACTTCCATCTATTTGGGCGTTTCAATCCCTGATAGGGTTTTAGGTTGTTTTCGGCAAGGGCGGGCTAAAAATCAACCACGATACTCACTTGTTTCAATCCCTGATAGGGTTTTAGGTTGTTTTCGGCGATCGCGGGCGATGACACTGACTTAGTTAAGTTCGCGTTTCAATCCCTGATAGGGTTTTAGGTTGTTTTCGGCATTTGATAACCAACCCACTGTTAACAGCAATATCAGTTTCAATCCCTGATAGGGTTTTAGGTTGTTTTCGGCTTATAGTCCGCAAGCAGCGCAACGGGTCACTCGGGTTTCAATCCCTGATAGGGTTTTAGGTTGTTTTCGGCCCGAAGTATCCACCGCCTCACGAGCGCTCAACAGGTTTCAATCCCTGATAGGGTTTTAGGTTGTTTTCGGCGTCAGGCTCGGACAGATAAACGCAAAATTCTATGTTTCAATCCCTGATAGGGTTTTAGGTTGTTTTCGGCCGCTATTTCTCAAAAGATGAAGCGGATGCGGTGAAGGTTTCAATCCCTGATAGGGTTTTAGGTTGTTTTCGGCTTACACGAATCTCACGGGCCCGGAATCTTACTCACTTCTAAGTTTCAATCCCTGATAGGGTTTTAGGTTGTTTTCGGCCACTTTCTCGGTGACCGTGTGCCAATCTCAATAAGGTTTCAATCCCTGATAGGGTTTTAGGTTGTTTTCGGCCGATCGTCTTTACCGAGGGTGAGAAGAAAGCAGGGTGTCGTTTCAATCCCTGATAGGGTTTTAGGTTGTTTTCGGCCTTCCCTCAACTTTCAACACCAGGGCGTGCGAAGTTTCAATCCCTGATAGGGTTTTAGGTTGTTTTCGGCATTGGCGAAAAAGTAAGTCAAGAGGATTTAATCGGTTTCAATCCCTGATAGGGTTTTAGGTTGTTTTCGGCGTGAGTGCCACAGTCTTGGAAAAAAGCGCCGCCATCTGAGTTTCAATCCCTGATAGGGTTTTAGGTTGTTTTCGGCGCTCTGTGTGATGCTTGCCGCTAGTTTCATCGTTTCAATCCCTGATAGGGTTTTAGGTTGTTTTCGGCCGTGACACATGGAATTTTGCAGGCTGGCTCGAAAGTTTCAATCCCTGATAGGGTTTTAGGTTGTTTTCGGCATAGCAAACATTAAGGAATTATCGCGTTAGAAGTTTGGTTTCAATCCCTGATAGGGTTTTAGGTTGTTTTCGGCTACCGAGAATTGGAGCACACCAGTAGCAGCGCACGTTTCAATCCCTGATAGGGTTTTAGGTTGTTTTCGGCTTCGGAAGGCTCGCCCCATCATCTTGCCTGGGTCTGGTTTCAATCCCTGATCATTGGTGACAAGTTAAGGAAAAAGGGAAATTGTCAAGGGTAGTATTTGCATGGGTCTGGGA
>NZ_JAUPTE010000161.1:0-2317 GCF_036701705.1 Microcoleus sp. w1-18aA5
AACCCACATTCCGCACCCCAACTGGCACATAGGCAGATTGAGGGGGTAAAAGTGAATCATCCGAGACCATCATGAGTAGAAATACTCAACTATCTCGGTCACTCAGCATTACCCAGTAGTCCATTCTGGAAAATTGACGTGAGGGCGTGAGTTAAATCTGATATCAGTTAAAATTGCGAGCGGTAAAAAACCAAGTTTATTACGTATCCGTAACGCGCTCACAGCCGCGAAAAAGCGTTAATTGCGCTCGCTCTTCCGTAACAAATCATCACCAAAAATAGTGTAAACTGGCGCTCGCGATGAACAATCAAATCAGGATTCAGCAGCCCATGCAGAAAGCATCCCAGATGAAAGTAGAAAACCTAGATCATCTGGGCTTGATAGCCGGTCTAATTGATGAAATAGGAATAGTCCAAAAAATCAATGAATTAGTAGGCGAACAACCGGGCGAGATAGTCAGTCCCGGCCTGGTAGTTAAAGCCATGATTATTAATGGATTAGGGATGGTTTCCGCCCCATTGTATTTATTTTCTAAATTTTTTGAAGGGAAAGCAGTAGAACATTTACTTGGAACGGGGATTCAAGTATCACATTTAAATGATGACCGTTTAGGCAGAGTATTAGATAAATTATATTTGACAGGAATTACGGAAATCTTCACAACCATTGCCCTGTCAGCCGCTCAAAAATTCGAGATAAATACCGACACATCTCACCTGGACTCAAGTTCATTTCATCTACATGGCAAATATGAGCAAGAATTGCCATCAGTATCTTTTTCGAGCATAGAAACAGATAGCAATCAGTTAGATAATTCATCAATCAACCATCAAACATCGCCCATACCAATTGAGATTACCTACGGCTACTCTCGCGATCATCGTCCCGACTTAAAACAGTTCATTTTAGACCTAATTTGTAGTGGAGATGGAGATGTACCACTATTTTTACGAGTAGCTTCAGGAAACGAATCAGATAATTCCATATTCGCCTCAATTTGTCAAGACTTTAAAAACAAATTAAATCTCGACAGTTTAATGGTAGCTGACAGTGCATTATATACCGCTCCCAATTTAGAAATGTTAACCAATTTAAGGTGGTTAACTCGTGTACCACTCAGTCTGAAACAAGCGCAGCAACTGGTATCTCAATTAAATGAATCAGAATTTCACGATAGTGCTGTGACCGGATATCGTTGGTCAGAACACAAAAGTAATTATGGTGGAATTACACAAAGATGGTTAGTAGTAGAGAGCAGTTTGCGTCGTGAGGCAGACCAACGTAAATTAGAAAAAAAACTCAAAAAAGCTGAAATTGAGGGTCAGAAAAAGTTGCGAGAGTTATCAAATATTGAATTTGCTTGTGACACCGATGCCTTGTCAGCAGCACGTCGTTTATCTACAGAACTAAAATATCATAATTTAACCCAAATTAGTAGCAGACAATCGACAGCAAAATCCCATGCTAATTCGACCAGTTCTGACATTTCTAGCTCTCAGCTAATATTTAAAGTTCAGGCACAACTAGAATTAGATGCTAGTGCGGTAGCCAAAGCAACCAAAGCTAGTGGCAGATTTATCTTAGCTACTAATGTGCTGGATGCTTCACAATTAAATCCTGATGAAATGATTGTAAAATATAAGAAACAGCAGTCGGCAGAGAGAGGGTTTGGGTTTTTGAAAGACCCCTTGTTTTTTACGGATAGCGTGTTTCTAAAGTCGCCGGAAAGAATAGAGGCTTTAACTTTGGTAATGGGTTTGTGTTTGTTGATTTATACTTTAGGTCAAAGGTTACTCCGGCAAAACTTGCAACTCACTAATAAAACCGTAAAAAATCAGTTGGGCAAAGGAACCAATCGACCTACTTTGCGCTGGATATTCCAAAGTTTTCAATCGATTCATGCCGTGTGTATTCAAGGAATTCAGCAAGTTTCTAATTTGACATCAGAACGGTTAGCCATCTTAAATTTATTTCCAGTCACCTGTCGGTCTTATTATTTTTTGTTGTGAAATGAAGTCGATTATTGATTGGTAAAACTGACTTACATTTAAATAATTGTTGATTCAGCAGTGATGTATTATTGTCATAATGCAGGCGATATATGCTGGGAATTAATAGTTATCAATGGTCTGATTTTTGACTTTTAATGGGTTAAGAAGATTGAATTAATGCCCTCATGTCAATTTTTAGGAATTCCTAACTGAGTGATGCGAGCGTTGCACAGATTTTTGGGTGTTTTTACTCACGATTATCTCGGATGATTTACTTTTATCCCCTCCATCTGCCTATGTGCCAGTTGGGGGTGCGGAATGTGGGT